>NZ_JBJYIN010000057.1:0-261 GCF_046237015.1 Pectobacterium hainanensis | reverse complement strand
CTAAAGGCGATTTGTGATGCTGTAATTGCAATCCAGCCTATTTGAGCGCCTAAACCAGCTAGCGATAAAAGCCAAACAAAAACTGTTTTTGCAGCGAATACACTAGACAGAAGTGATAATCCGGCTACAGCAAGTGTTATTAATAATGCGTTCATAGGAATCCCTCTCTTATTAACCTTCCCTAAAACTGGGCTAGCCATTTTTTCAACGGAAAGAGAAAATAACATACGCGTTGCTGCATATAGACCCGAGTTAGCAACC
>NZ_JBJYIN010000056.1:0-261 GCF_046237015.1 Pectobacterium hainanensis | reverse complement strand
ACGGTCGTGATCTGCGCCGACAACTCGAACATCGACACCGTGATCGTCGGTGGCCGTATCGTGAAACACAACGGCCAACTGATCCGCCTCGACTTGCCGCGGCTGCTCGAGCGGCTGTCGAACGCGCGCGACTATCTGCTGTCGCACGCCGGCGTGATTCCGAAGTGGATCCTCTCGCGGCGCGACTGACGCTTCTGCCGCGACGCGCGGTGCGACGCCCCCTCGGCAGCGCGGCTTTGACAAAATGCCCTACGCGGTGTC
>NZ_JBJYIN010000055.1:0-261 GCF_046237015.1 Pectobacterium hainanensis | reverse complement strand
AATTGTCTTTCTCTGCGCATGCTGCTAAAAGCAACGTACATAGAATTACAAAAACCAATTTTTTAACATAATTCATCTCATCTACTCCCTTTGTAAAAATATATAATAATACCTCTTAATGGCTTCATTAAGAAATATAATTACTAAAATTATTTATTTTCTCCACTGATGAAAATAAATAGGCAAAAAAATAAACTATACTTCATTACGATAAGACAATTCAATTAGAGGAAGACATTGCTTTCTCAACTTCACAATTGC
>NZ_JBJYIN010000054.1:0-261 GCF_046237015.1 Pectobacterium hainanensis | reverse complement strand
ATCATGGTCGTTTGGAGTGTATCTACCCATTGTCATGAATGATCCTGTCGGTCCAACTGATCGACAAACGAACCAGAATTCAAGCATCATTGAGAATGATGTAGCTGCTGCTGTTGGGTCTGGTGCAAATGCGCCTGATGTTGCCATCGCTGTACCAGCTACTCCACCGTAGCGAAGTCTGTATGTCTGTGTTCCCGGTGTTGTGATTACTGTTGACTGTTCAAACATAATCATGTACTTGAATGCGTCTCCGACTTCAAA
>NZ_JBJYIN010000053.1:0-263 GCF_046237015.1 Pectobacterium hainanensis | reverse complement strand
ACTACTTTATTGTTCATGATTCTTCCTCCAGTCTCTTACTGTCGTAGGAAGTGTCTGTCCACTTTTTACAACCATCCCATCTGAGAGAGGGGTTAAGCATGCTCGTTCGCCCTCTAAGCCATTTACAGTGACACGGCATTCAAAACAATGTCCAATATTACAATAAATACCTCGAGGCTGCCCAGTTTCTTCGTGCAAACGTAAAGTCCGTATTCCTTGTGCTAGCAAGGCAGCCGCTAGAGACTCACCTTGGTAACCTTCAA
>NZ_JBJYIN010000052.1:0-270 GCF_046237015.1 Pectobacterium hainanensis | reverse complement strand
GGATCAGGACGGGAATGACTATTCTGGTTCGTTCCCCTTTGGCAACTCCCTTCCCACTACCGTCCGAGCGCAGAGCTCCGGTAGGAGTAAATAGCCAAAAACTCCATACACGTAGCAAACCAAACGGAGAAGGCCTCCTGCTCACTTTTTCAGACCTGAATTTCTCCCAAAACGACAGCAGGGAAGCAGGGCGGGAATGGTTGATAAAACAGGATACACTACAGAGAGGCAAGTCTTCCTTTCTCACTAGTATGACAATTTTCCAACTCC
>NZ_JBJYIN010000006.1:0-275394 GCF_046237015.1 Pectobacterium hainanensis | reverse complement strand
GATACGGTCTTGTGAGTGCCCACACAGATTGTCTGATTAAATTGTTAAAGAGCAGTGCGTTGCGGTCTTAGCCACTTCGCGAGGTGGCGTATATTACGCTTATCACCTGCAGAGTCAACGTTTATTTTAAAGCGCTTTCTCTTTCTTCTTCTTTATCAACTCGGTTGTGTATTCACAGCGCCGTGTCGATGGAGGCGCATTATAGGGATCCGTTTTCTTTACACAACAACTTTCTTGATCTTTTTTTCCGTCCGCGTGTTTTTCAACCCTTTCGTTGAGATCTTATTCGATCAAGGCTATTTTCTGAGTATATAAACTGAGATTCTCTCCACTGGATAGCATTATGGTGCCGTGGATAAGGGGTTGTGGATGGTTTCTGAATTATTTCGCCGCTATAAAGATGCATTTCCAATCGTTGGCAAGAACGTCATGGTTGATCGTTCAAGCATTGTTATTGGCAAAGTCACGCTAGGTAATGACGTCAGTATATGGCCACTCGTCGTCATTCGTGGTGACGTTAATCAGATAAGTATTGGTGCAAGAAGCAATATTCAGGATGGTTCTGTTTTACATATTACCCACTGCTCCGAGAAAAACCCCGATGGTAACCCGCTGGTTATTGGGGAAGATGTAACGGTTGGTCATAAAGTGATGTTACATGGCTGCACTATTGGTAACCGGGTATTAGTCGGAATGGGTTCAATCATCCTTGATGGAGCCATTATTGAAGACGATGTAATGATCGGTGCGGGCAGCCTTGTATCGCCAGGTAAACGTTTGGAAAGCGGGCATCTTTACCTAGGAAGCCCAGCAAAAAAAATCAGGCCACTGACTAAGGAGGAAATAGAGGGGCTCATTTACTCCTCAAATAACTATGTCCGTTGGAAAAATGAATACCTTTCTCAAAGTAAAGAAAAATAGCCCTGAGCGTCAGGGGAATCATCGCGTACTATTTTTTCAAACACATCTTCAAAATCCCAGCGATGTTCCCTGAACGACATTAGAAGTTGTTCAGGGCTGACATTACCATAGAGTGATTGAAGATGAGCGAGACCAATTAAGCATTCCTGCTGGAACCCATTGACTAAAACAGGAAAGCGAATTGCCTGCAGCATTTCATCCCAATGTTCACGATCCGGGAACTGAATAGCTTGATTCATAGAGAGAGTTCTTTTTTAAGCTGCTGGATGACAGGATTCACATCAGGCATCACACCATGCCAAAGTTTGAAAGCATGAGCAGCTTGCCCAACCAACATTCCTAACCCATCGGCACAATGTTCAGAGCCTCGTTTTACACACCATGTTAAAAATGGTGTAAGTTCAGGAAGGTAGAACATGTCATAGCAGCGTGTTTCAGGTGAAATTAAGCTAGCGGGTAAATCAGGGATACGATCGTACATACCCGATGATGTCGCATTGATTATCAAACTAAATGACTGTGTTTGCAGAGAATCAAACGAGATGGCTTCAATCTCACCAATTGAACTAAAGATCTGAACGAGCGCTTCCGCTTTTGAAAAAGTACGGTTCGTCAGCACAATAGAACAACCGTGTGATAATAATGGCTGTATAACACCGCGAGCAGCGCCACCTGCACCAATTAGTAAAATACGATCCTTTGGCTTGATAAAATTCAAACGCTGCAAATCACTTAACAAACCAACACCGTCTGTGTTATCACCAAACAGACGTCCATCATTCAACTTATGTAACGTATTTACTGCCCCAGCAAGTAGCGCACGCTCACTAAGCTCGTCTGCTTGTGCAAAAGCACACTCTTTAAAAGGTGCAGTAATATTCGCACCACTGGCGCCATCCAGAAAATAACAGCGAAGCGTATTTTCAAAACCATCCAGCGGAGCCAATATCCGTTGATAAGAAAGCGCAATACCCAATTGGTCTGCAAATAACTCATGTATACGAGGTGATTTACTATGAGCAATGGGGTTACCAAAAACGGCAAAAGACTTCATCTGAGACACCCTACTCTCCAATTGTTAGATTAACCTTGGCGCAACAATTCACCCGTTAAAACATCTCTTATCTCTGAAGGATTAAGCCTACCACCAACATTCCCATGAACCACAGGAAACCCTACGCCAAACTGCTGACAAACCTCCTCTTCAGTACGGCAAGGCGCTAAACCACTTAAGTTGGCGCTCGTTGAGACCAAAGGCTTACCAAAACTAAGACACAGTTGACGAACTAGTGGATGAGCACTAACACGCACAGCAAGAGAGGTAAATTGCCCAGTCAGCCACCGAGGCGTAGTAGGTTTTGCCGGTATTACCCATGTTACAGGACCAGGCCAGCTTGAAAACATCCCTTGTTTTTGCACCTCAGAAAGCATGCTATCGTCAATGTAAGGGAGCAATTGCTGATAATCAGCTGCAATAAGGATCAATCCCTTCTGCCACGGTCGCTGTTTTAATGCCAACAATCGTTTGACTGCCGTTTCACTATCAGGATCACAACCTAACCCAAATACAGCTTCAGTTGGGTATGCAATTACATTTTCACTCTGCAATTCCGACAACACAGAAATCAGAGCATTGCTAGGCATATCATTCATTAGTATCAACTTCAGCCATTACTGGCTTTCCACATAATTTACTGGCGCAAAAAAGCTTCACACCCTGAGCCGTTTTCTTCTCAATCAGCAACGGATAATGGCAATAAGTACATTCGCCAGCAACCGGTTTATGGTTTAGCGTAAACTGGCAATCAGGATAGCGATCGCATGAATGGAACACCTTCCCAAACCGAGACTTACGCTGTAACAACGAACCCTTTTTACACTGCGGACAACCTATCGCCGTTTCATCAGGACGATCAATGGCCTCAGTATGATTGCACTCTGGATAATGGCTACAAGCGATAAACATACCATAACGGCCTTGCCGCAATACCAGCGTAGACTGACATTGAGGACAAACCTGCCCATCTAAGACTTTTACAATATGACCATCAATCTGTGCTTTCAGCGGCCGAATAAACTCACATTCTGGATAATTGGAGCATCCTAGGAAAGGCCCATGTCGCCCTGAGCGAATAACCAAAACTGAGCCACACTCAGGGCAGATATCCTGTTTCTTATCGGCAAACAATCTGGTCTTAGCCATCCGCTTTTTTACACCCTTGGCTATTGCACATAACCGTCATTTACCTCAAATAATAACTCTTCCATTTGCTGGTACGCATTTTCACAACCCGGTACGTTGAAAAGCACCATAAGAATGACCCATTTAAGATCTTCAAGATCAAACTCCGGCGTGTCCAATGCCATCACCCGCTCAATAATCATTTCTCTTGTTTCAAGACTCAACACTTGGATTTGTTCAAGAAATAACAAAAAACCCCGACAGCTCGCATCTAAACGCTGCGCCTCATCCTGTGTATAAATGCGCATAGCCAGTGGGTCATGCGCTAAATTGAGAGGCGCACTCTGCCCTTCCTGTATATCGGCTAATTTTTCCAGCCAATTCAAGGCGCTGTAAATATCATTACGCTCAAACCCTGCGCGAGTGAGGTCATCAGTTAACGTATCCTGATCGACACGCATTTCAGTTTCATTGTGAATATAAGTCTCAAACAAGTACATGAGTACGTCGAACATGGCCTGCCCTCCTTAATCGGACATAGCCGCCGGGTACTGCTGCGATCCATCCTGCTAACTCCAGCTCTAATAGTTTACTTACTACCTCTGGCACAGGTTGGCCGGCACGTTCAGCGACAACGTCAACAGGTGTAACCTCATCTCCTACGTTAGCCAACACATCAGCAAATGGCAATTCAACATCCTCTTCAATAGCAGAAATCGATTGATGATCTTCGGTGGAAAGCCAATGGAGTTCACTTCTCAACTGCTCAATAATATCTTTAGGGTGAGTGACTAAGTAGGCACCTTGTTGAATCAACCAATGAGTTCCTTCCGTCATCGGATTACCGATTGCTCCCGGTAAAGCAAAAACCTCGCGTCCTTGCTCCAAGGCATACTTTGCTGTCACCAAAGAACCACTACGCAGTGATGCTTCAATGATGAGTGTTCCCATACTTAACCCACTAATTATCCTATTTCTCCTTGGGAAATTAGATGGTTTTGGGGGAGTAGAGAGCAAAAATTCAGATACCAAAGTACCGCCATTCTCAAGAATACGCGCAGCAAGATTTTTGTGGCGATGGGGATAAATATTTGCCAATCCGCTGCCTAATACTGCTATCGTTTTTCCCCCAGCATCCAGTGCTGCACGATGGGCCACACCATCAATACCAATCGCTAATCCACTGGTAATAGTAAATTCATTAACAGCCAGCTCTTGAGCAAAGAATTGCCCCCATTGTTCACCGTATAAAGAGTTTTCCCGACTTCCGACTATCGCGATTTGTGGCGACATCAGTAAATCCAAATTACCCTTAACAAAGAGTAAAAGTGGCAATGAATTAATATTGCTTAATAAAAAGGGATACTGCTTATCAGCGCAGGTGACGATATGACAACCCGGTTGAGCGGCCCACTCAAGTGCTGTCGCCAGAGATAAGCCATCAAAAGATCGAAATTGTTCAATCTGAATATCGGTCATTCCCAGAGAACGTAAGGTCTTGCCATCAGTACTCCCTCGTTCAATCAGTTTTCTGGCAATGAGACTGGCACGCTTTGTATTCAACTGCCTCACGTCCATTAACCGCAGCCAAATTTCCGTCGATAGCATGGAATATCCCTTGTTTCTCCAATACTGGAAAGCCGTGTAATGAGTGCTGATGCTGTCAATCAGTGCAGGAAATGTCTAGAATAGAGAATAGGACTCTCTCACCACGTAGATACAGATCTAAACATATATGTCAGTTTTGCAGGTATTACATTTTCCAAACGAGCGGCTCCGCATAAAAGCGCAGCCCGTAAAAGAAGTCAATGCAGACATCCAGCGTATCGTCGATGATATGTTCGATACGATGTATGAAGAAGAAGGCATTGGCCTGGCAGCTACGCAAGTAGACGTTCATCAACGTATTATTGTTATTGATGTTTCAGAGGAAAGAGATCAGCGACTCGTTTTGATCAACCCTGAGTTGCTTGAAAAAGATGGCGATACTGGCATAGAAGAAGGCTGCTTATCGATTCCAGAAACAAGAGCGTTGGTTCCACGGGCTGAGCGAGTGAAAGTGCGGGCATTAGACCGGGAAGGCAATTCATTTGAACTGGAGGCTGAAGGCCTTCTTGCGATTTGCATTCAGCACGAAATGGACCATCTGGTTGGAAAATTGTTCATTGATTATCTTTCTCCACTGAAACGCCAAAGAATTCGCCAAAAACTGGAAAAACTGGCTAAGCAAAATAGCCGCACTTAATAATCTTTCCTTACAGGAAATGCCGTGTCTGACTCTTTACGCATTATTTTTGCCGGAACACCTGACTTCGCGGCACAACATCTTGATGCTTTGCTATCGTCAAATCATCAAATAGTCGGTGTCTTTACTCAGCCCGATCGTCCTGCGGGAAGGGGTAATAAGCTGACCCCTAGCCCGGTAAAGATTCTGGCAGAACAGCATGGTTTGCCGGTATATCAGCCAAAATCTTTGCGAGCCGCTGAAAACCAGAAAATGGTAGAAACGCTTCGAGCCGATGTGATGATTGTTGTCGCTTACGGACTCATTTTACCGCAAGCCGTCTTAAATATGCCTCGACTTGGCTGTATCAACGTACATGGCTCTCTATTGCCCCGTTGGCGCGGCGCAGCTCCCATTCAGCGAGCATTATGGGCGGGAGATCAATATACCGGCGTGACGATTATGCAAATGGACGTGGGTCTGGATACCGGCGCCATGTTGCATAAAATTGAGTGCCCGATCTCTCAAGAAGATACTAGCGCGACCCTGTATAACAAACTTGCAGAACTGGGCCCACAAGGTCTACTGGACACGTTGGAGCAGCTCGCCAATTCATGTGTTGTAGCGGAAGCACAGGATGATACTTGTGCTACCTATGCGGAAAAACTCAGTAAGGAAGAGGCTCGCCTTAACTGGCAACTTTCTGCTGAACAACTTGAACGTTGCATTCGTGCCTTTAATCCTTGGCCTGTGAGCTACTTTTTAACAGATGAACAAGCGATCAAAGTGTGGAAAGCTGAGGTCATCTTTTCTGAGCATCATTCACAGCCAGGTACCATCCTGCAAGCAGACAAACATGGCATTCAGATTGCTACTCAGAAAAATATTCTAAATATTCTCGAATTGCAGCCTCCTGGCAAAAAAGTCATGAGAGCACAGGATTTACTTAACTCACGCCGAGAATGGTTCACACCTGGCAGTATTCTGGCTTAATCGATTGGCATACCGACAAAAATAGTCGATATGCCCTATCCTTCACGTAGTTGCTGACAAATGAAAAGCTCATATAACCTTCGTAGTATTGCCGCTAAAGTGATAGGGCAAGTATTAGATCAGGGACAATCTCTCAGTACGTTACTGCCTGCTAATCAGCGGGAGATCGATGAAAAAGATCGCGCACTATTACAGGAGTTGTGCTTTGGTGTGCTGCGTGTTCTGCCGCAATTAGAGTGGTGTATTCAACAACTGATGTCCAAACCGTTGACGGGCAAACAACGGCCACTGCATTACCTCATTATGGTCGGCATTTATCAGTTGCTATACACTCGAATTCCAGCACATGCCGTGCTGGCTGAAACCGTTGAAGGCGCAGTTACGATGAAACGCCCTCAGCTTAAAGGTCTAATCAACGGTGTATTACGGCAGTTTCAGCGCCAGCAGGAGGATTTACTTCAACGTGTCGCCAATAATTCAGCACGTTATCTGCATCCCAGTTGGCTATTGAAAAGGATTAAAGACAGCTACCCAGATCAATGGGAGGAAGTTATTGATGCAAATAACCAACGCCCCCCCATGTGGTTACGCGTCAACCGATTGCATCACACCCGCGATGCTTATCTCAATTTATTAGCTCAGGAAAATATTGACGCCTCCCCCCATAGCGATTATGTCGATGCAATCAGGTTATCCACGCCATGCGCGGTTAGCCTACTACCGGGTTTTACGCAAGGATGGGTTACCATTCAGGATGCATCTGCTCAAGGATGCGTCCACTGGCTTGCACCACAAAACGGTGAGCAAATTCTCGATTTATGCGCTGCGCCAGGAGGAAAAACCACACATATTCTTGAATTAGCGCCAGAATCTCATGTTTTAGCCGTTGACGTTGATGATTCAAGGCTGAAACGGGTTAAGGAAAACTTACAACGTTTGCAGTTGCACGCCGAGGTAAAGCAAGGTGATGGACGCTATCCTGAGACATGGTGTGGTGACAAAAAATTTGACCGTATTCTCCTGGATGCGCCTTGTTCAGCCACTGGCGTGATTCGCCGCCACCCAGACATTAAATGGTTACGACGCGATAATGATATTGACGAACTGGCAAAACTACAAAAAGAAATACTTGATACCATCTGGCCCCATTTAAAAACTGGCGGCACACTGGTCTATGCTACTTGCTCAATTATGCCGGAAGAAAATCAGCAGCAAATCATCAGCTTTCTTAATCGTCACCCCGATGCACAGTTAGTAGGTACAGGAAACCCAGCAACTCCAGGTATACAAAAGCTACCGAATCCCGATGATGGCGATGGTTTCTTTTATGCGAAACTGGTAAAAAACTGACATTAGCTCCGGTATTGTCAAAAGTACTGCGACAGCAGGTATACGGCAGAATAAACTATGAAAATTATTATTCTTGGCGCAGGTCAGGTCGGTGGCACGTTAGCGGAAAATCTGGCAGGTGAAAATAACGATATTACCGTAGTCGATACAGATACTGTTCGTTTACGCCAACTCCAGGATAAATTCGATCTCCGCGTAGTCACGGGCTACGCCTCGCATCCTCGCGTCTTGCGTGAGGCAGGCGCAGAAGATGCGGATATGCTGGTCGCCGTAACCAATTCTGATGAAACTAATATGGTTGCATGCCAAATTGCCTATTCACTTTTTAATACGCCAAATCGTATTGCAAGGATTAGAGCGGCCGAATATATCCGTGAATCCGAACATCTCTTTTTGCCTGAAGCCGTTCCGATTGATCACTTAATTTCCCCCGAACAATTAGTTATCGATAATATCTACAAGCTGATTGAATATCCCGGAGCGCTCCAAGTCGTCAATTTCGCTCAAGGGAAAATCAGTATAGCTGCGGTAAATGCCTACTATGGCGGCCCCTTAGTCGGAAATGCATTATCATCTATTCGTGAACACATTCCTCATATTGAGACTCGTGTAGCCGCAATTTTTCGCCATGACCGCCCAATCCGTCCTCAAGGATCAACCGTGATCGAGGCTGGCGATGAAGTTTTTTTTGTTGCCGCATCTCAGCACATTCGAGCGGTAATGAGCGAACTACAACGTCTGGAGAAACCCTATAAGCGAATTATGATTGTGGGTGGAGGGAATGTCGGGGCAGGTTTAGCTCAGCGATTAGAAAAGAGCTATAACATCAAACTAATAGAAAGGAATGCAGATCGTGCAGTAGAACTTGCTGAACTATTGCAAGATACCGTTGTGTTTCATGGCGATGCTTCCGATCAAGAGCTTCTGGCAGAAGAGCATATCGAACAAATCGATGTGTTTATCGCTATTACCAACGATGATGAAGCCAACATCATGTCGGCCATGCTAGCAAAGCGAATGGGGGCTAAAAAAGTGATGGTTCTTATTCAGCGTCGAGCCTATGTCGACCTGGTACAAGGAAGTGTCATTGATGTGGCCATATCGCCACAGCAAGCAACGATTTCAGCGTTACTAAGCCATGTCCGTAAAGCTGATATTGTCAGCGTATCTTCTCTACGCCGTGGGGCAGCAGAAGCTATTGAAGCCATTGCACATGGTGATGAAGGCACATCGAAAGTGGTTGGAAGGAAGATTGAAAATATAAAACTTCCCCCCGGCACAACAATTGGCGCAATTGTTCGAGGCGACGATGTCATCATTGCGAATGATGATGCTTACATTGAACAAGGCGATCATGTCATTATGTTTTTAACAGATAAAAAATTTGTACCAGATGTAGAGCGTTTATTCCAACCAAGTCCGTTCTTTTTATAATAGTCAGGATCGGATCTTCTAAGCCAAGCTAGGTCGTGTGGAAAATATCAAACTATTGGTTAAAATTAATTTATCTTTTATCAAGGAGAGTGGTTATGAGCATTATTAAAGAATTCCGCGAATTTGCTATGCGCGGTAATGTTGTCGATCTGGCTGTCGGGGTAATCATTGGGGCCGCTTTTGGTAAAATCGTTTCGTCACTAGTCTCTGATATCATCATGCCACCATTAGGTTTATTAATCGGTGGCGTTGATTTCAAACAATTCAACCTAGTTTTACGTGACGCCCAAGGAGATATACCTGCGGTAATTATGCACTACGGTGTTTTTATTCAGAACATCTTTGATTTCATTATCGTCGCGTTTGCCATTTTCATGGCAATCAAATTAATGAATAAAATGCGCCGTAAACAAGAAGATGCTCCTGTTGAACCAGCGAAGCCAAGTGCAGAAGAATCATTATTAACTGAAATCCGCGATCTACTCAAAGAGCAACAACAGCCCAAGTCATAACCCCCAAAAAGTAACGATCTATAATTTGGCGTCACTGTTTTTCACATCAGAAAGTAAGAAGGTCAGAGGTAAATAATCATTTGATTTCTTACCACTGACCTCCCAATTCCCCTTCTTTGCATGTTTATCTTTTCTACGATAGCTACCTTTACCTTTTACATTCACCTCGACCCGTTGGCGAAACAGTGGGTCATACAGTAATGCTTCGATAGCATTATCTTGGATCTTTCCTCGTTTATGACGATAAGTAGCCATAATCACTCCTATGAGACAGATGATAAAAATGAAACGTGAACAGTATAGTGTACCGATAAAATAATTTGCTCCTGTATTTAAAACTTTTTTTTCAGCGACGACGCATATTCTCCGTGTAAAAAGTCAGTGTTCATCCCCTTTTGCTGCAAGCTAAATTCAAGAACTCGCAAACACTGCGATATGTCTTGATAATCAGATGATTCCCGACAAATCGTACGCAAAATATCTGCTAATTCTAATGCCTCTTTACGCTCTTGCAGTTCAACTGGTAAACATCCTGCGTTTTTAAGTAAACGATAAGCGACTCTGAGTTCTGAAGGCACAGTGCTATCATCATCTAAATCTAATGGACAACCTGTACCGGGAAGATTATCAAAAACACCTTCTTTCTGAGCTTGAGCAATATGGCGTTCAACTAATTCATCAATTAACCACATGATAACCTCTGAAATAGCACCGCAATCATAAAAGGTTAGCTGTATTTTAAATATAAAAAAACCGGGTTTCCCCGGTTTTTTTATGCTCTTACAGATTACTCTGCAGTAGCTACTTCTTCTGTCTGAGAGACTGAGCGATCAACGAGCTCGATGTATGCCATCGGTGCATTGTCACCAGCACGGAAGCCACACTTCAGAATACGAGTGTAACCACCGGCACGGCTCGCAAAACGCGGGCCCAGTTCATTAAACAGTTTTGCCACGATCTCGTTATCACGAGTACGGGCGAATGCCAGACGACGATTAGCAACGCTGTCGGTCTTGGCAAGAGTAATCAGCGGTTCAACAACACGGCGCAGCTCTTTTGCCTTCGGCAGGGTCGTCTTGATGATTTCATGACGAACCAAAGAACTAGCCATGTTACGGAACATAGCCTGACGATGGCTGCTGTTACGGTTCAGTTGACGACCACTCTTACGATGGCGCATGACCTTATCCTTCTCAGTAAAACCTTAACCTGCGATCTGGTTACTCATCAGCAATGCTTGCCGGTGGCCAGTTTTCCAGGCGCATGCCCAGAGACAAGCCACGGGAAGCCAGCACGTCTTTAATCTCAGTAAGAGATTTTTTACCCAGGTTAGGCGTTTTGAGTAGCTCAACCTCGGTACGCTGTACCAGATCACCGATGTAGTGGATAGCTTCTGCCTTAAGGCAGTTAGCAGAGCGGACAGTCAATTCCAGATCGTCAACAGGGCGCAGCAGGATCGGATCGAATTCTGGTTTCTCTTCTTTAACTTCAGGCTGACGAACATCACGTAAGTCAACAAAAGCTTCAAGTTGTTCAGCCAGAATGGTAGCCGCACGGCGGATCGCCTCTTCAGGATCGATCGTACCATTGGTTTCCATTTCGATGACCAGCTTATCCAAGTCAGTACGCTGTTCTACACGAGCCGCTTCAACATTGTAGGCAATACGCTCTACAGGGCTGTAGCAAGCATCAACTAACAGGCGACCAATCGGGCGCTCATCTTCTTCCGTATGAATACGGGCAGACGCCGGCACATAACCACGACCACGCTGAACCTTAATACGCATACTAATGGATGCGTTCTCATCGGTCAGATGGCAGATCAAATGCTGTGGCTTGACGATTTCGACATCACCATCATGAATGATGTCGGCTGCAGTCACAGGGCCAATGCCAGATTTATTCAGGGTAAGAATAACTTCATCTTTTCCTTGAACTCTCACCGCCAGCCCTTTCAGGTTGAGCAGGATTTCCAGGATATCTTCCTGTACGCCTTCTTTGGTGCTGTACTCATGCAGTACACCATCAATCTCAACCTCGGTCACCGCGCAACCTGGCATGGATGAAAGCAGAATACGGCGCAGTGCGTTGCCAAGAGTATGGCCGAAGCCCCGCTCTAACGGCTCAAGGGTCACCTTGGCGTGCGTCGAACTCACTTGCTCGATATCAACCAGGCGCGGTTTTAGAAACTCTGTCACAGAACCCTGCATTGTGTCCTCTCTTTGGTACTAAGCTTTACTTGGAGTAAAGCTCGACGATCAGGTGTTCATTAATGTCCGCAGACAGATCGGTACGTTCAGGAATACGTTTGAACACACCTTCCATCTTGGCAGCATCAACTTCCAGCCAAGTTGGCTTTTCACGCTGTTCAGCCAGCTCCAGAGCGGCTTTCACACGAGATTGCTTTTTCGCTTTCTCACGGATGCTGACTACGTCATTCGGGGAGACCTGATAAGAAGCGATGCTAACAACGCGACCGTTTACCATAATAGCTTTATGGCTAACCAACTGACGCGCTTCTGCACGAGTGGCACCAAAACCCATACGATAAACAACGTTATCCAGACGCCCTTCCAGTAATTGCAACAGGTTCGCACCAGTGTTGCCTTTCAGACGCGCTGCTTCTTTGTAATAGTTACGGAACTGGCGTTCCAGAACACCGTAGATACGGCGAACTTTTTGCTTTTCACGTAACTGTACACCATAGTCAGACAGACGCGGTTTACGCGCACCGTGCTGACCAGGAGCTTGTTCAATTTTACACTTGGAATCGATCGCACGAACACCAGACTTCAGGAACAGGTCGGTGCCTTCACGACGGCTCAGCTTGAGCTTAGGACCCAAATATCTTGCCATTTTCTTTCTCCAACAATCCTAAAAGCGGCGTTATACGCGGCGCTTTTTCGGCGGACGACAACCGTTATGAGGGATCGGAGTCACATCAGTAATATTAGTGATGCGGAAACCAGCCGCGTTCAATGCGCGGATAGTAGACTCACGGCCCGGACCAGGTCCTTTAACCATAACTTCCAGGTTCTTAATACCGTACTCTTTCACTGCTTCAGCACAGCGCTCTGCTGCAACCTGAGCGGCGAACGGAGTGGATTTACGTGAACCACGGAAACCGGAACCACCGGCAGTTGCCCAACCCAACGCATTACCCTGACGATCGGTAATAGTTACGATGGTGTTGTTGAAAGAAGCATGGACATGAGCCACACCGTCAGAGACTTGCTTTCTTACACGCTTACGTGCACGAATAGGTGCCTTTGCCATTATTCAATCACCCCGATTATTTCTTGATCGGTTTGCGCGGACCCTTACGGGTACGGGCGTTGGTCTTGGTACGCTGACCGCGAACCGGCAGACCACGACGATGACGCAAACCACGATAAGTACCAAGATCCATAAGACGCTTGATGCTCAGGGTAACTTCACGACGCAGGTCACCTTCGACAACAAACTTGGCAACTTCGTCACGCAGCTTATCGATTTGCTCTTCAGACAGCTCACTGATCTTAACATTTTCGGCAATTCCTGTTGCAGCGCAAATGGCCTGCGAACGAGTCTTACCGATACCATAGATCGCCGTTAATGCGATAACGGTATGTTTATGATCAGGAATGTTAATGCCTGCTATACGGGCCACTATGCACTCCTACAATTTTATACAGCAATACCATTCTGAAAAGCCCGTTTTCAGGATACTCAAATAGTATTGCAGTGACATACAAAAGATTGGCTGGCTAATCTAGCCAGCTCAACCCAACTTTGCAAGAAAAATATACGAGATAATCAGCCTTGACGCTGTTTATGCTTCGGTTCGGCACTGCAGATCACACGAACGACACCGTTGCGCTTAACAATCTTACAGTTACGACATAATTTCTTGACGGAAGCACGAACTTTCATTTTTACTCTCCGTAACTTCTCAAGCTCACCTAATTAACGGTTATAGCCTTTCAGGTTTGCTTTCTTCAATGCAGACTCATACTGACTTGACATCATCAGAGTTTGCACTTGAGCCATAAAGTCCATGATGACCACAACAACAATCAATAATGACGTACCGCCAAAATAGAAAGGTACTTTCATTGCATCACGCATGAACTCCGGGATCAGGCAGATAAAAGTAATATACATCGCTCCAACTAAAGTCAGCCGAGTCATTACTTTATCGATATATTTCGCCGTTTGCTCTCCCGGACGAATTCCTGGCACGAATGCACCGGACTTCTTCAGGTTATCTGCTGTTTCACGCGGGTTAAACACCAACGCCGTGTAGAAGAAACAGAAGAAGATGATTGCAGTCGCATAGAGTAACACATAAAGCGGTTGTCCAGGCTGCAAATACATCGAAATTGTTGTCAGCCAGTTCCAACCAGTGCCGCCCCCAAACCAAGATGCGATCGTAGCAGGGAACAGAATAATACTGGAAGCAAAGATAGCAGGGATAACACCGGCCATATTCACTTTCAGTGGTAAGTGCGTACTCTGTGCTGCATAAACACGACGTCCTTGCTGACGCTTCGCATAGTTAACGACGATACGACGCTGACCACGCTCAATGAAAACAACGAAGAAGGTTACTGCAAACACTAAAACTGCAACCAACAGCAACAGGAGGAAGTGCAGATCGCCTTGCCGAGCTTGCTCGATGGTATGACCAATGGCCGACGGTAACCCCGCCACAATACCAGCGAAGATTATGATCGAGATACCGTTGCCAATACCACGTTCCGTAATCTGTTCACCCAGCCACATCAGGAACATCGTCCCGGTAACCAGGCTCACAACAGCGGTAAAGTAGAATGCAAAACCGGGATTCAATACCAAGCCTTGCATTCCGGGCATATTCGGCAGACCAGTAGCAATACCGATCGACTGAAATATAGCCAATACCAGAGTGCCGTAACGCGTATACTGGCTTATCTTACGACGGCCAGCCTCGCCTTCTTTCTTTATTTCTGCTAACGCAGGATGAACCACCGTTAACAGTTGGATAATAATCGACGCCGAAATATACGGCATAATACCCAAAGCAAAGATAGAAGCACGGCTCAGAGCACCACCAGAGAACATGTTGAACATTTCAATGATGGTACCCCTCTGTTGCTCGAGCAATTTGGCAAGCACAGTGGCATCAATACCAGGAATTGGGATAAAAGAGCCAATACGGAAAACAATTAGCGCACCGATAACAAACAATAGTCTGCGCTTCAGTTCGCCAACTCCGCCTTTAGCACTTTGAAAATCTAATCCTGGTTGTTTGGCCATCTGCTACTTATTCCTCAATTTTACCGCCAGCAGTTTCGATAGCAGCACGAGCACCTTTAGTGACACGCAGACCACGAATCGTTACCGGACGAGCAACTTCGCCAGACAGAATCACTTTCGCGAATTCGATCTGAATGCCAATAACATTAGCGGCTTTCAGCGTATTCAGGTCAACAATATCGCCTTCTACTTTAGCCAGATCAGACAGACGAACTTCTGCCGTAATCGCAGCTTTGCGAGAAGTAAAACCGAATTTCGGCAGACGACGATATAAAGGCATCTGACCACCTTCAAAACCGCGACGTACGCCACCGCCAGAACGAGACTTCTGACCTTTGTGACCACGACCACTGGTTTTGCCCAGGCCAGAACCAATACCACGACCTAAACGCTTCGGTGCGTGTTTAGCACCTTCGGCCGGAGACAGAGTATTCAAGCGCATCTGTTACTCCTCCACTTTAACCATATAGGAAACCGCGTTGACCATACCACGAACAGCAGGAGTATCCTCACGCTCTACGGTGTGACCAATACGACGCAGACCCAGGCCAAGCAGCGTTGCCTTGTGTTTCGGCAGACGACCGATTGCACTACGGGTTTGAGTTATTTTAATAGTCTTTGCCATGGTTAATTACCCCAGAATTTCTTCAACGGATTTACCACGCTTGGCAGCGACCATTTCCGGGGACTTCATATTCGCCAGACCATCAATCGTTGCACGAACCACGTTAATCGGGTTAGTGGAACCATAGGCCTTAGCCAATACGTTATGAACCCCTGCGACTTCCAGAACGGCGCGCATTGCACCACCGGCAATAATACCGGTACCTTCGGAAGCCGGCTGCATGAACACACGAGAACCCGTGTGAGCACCTTTAACCGGGTGCTGCAGAGTGCCGTTGTTCAGCGCGACATTCATCATATTGCGACGGGCTTTTTCCATCGCTTTCTGGATCGCTGCCGGAACTTCGCGTGCTTTACCGTAACCAAAACCAACGCGGCCATTACCATCACCCACTACAGTCAGCGCGGTGAAGCTAAAAATACGACCACCTTTAACGGTTTTAGATACGCGATTTACCGCGATCAGCTTTTCCTGCAGTTCGCCAGCTTGTTTCTCGATGTGAGCCATCTTACACCTCTACCTTAGAACTGAAGGCCAGCTTCACGGGCAGCATCTGCCAGTGCCTGGACTCGGCCGTGATATTGGAAACCGGAACGGTCAAAGGATACATCTTTAATACCTTTTTCCAGTGCGCGTTCAGCAATAGCTTTACCTACTGCGGTAGCTGCATCTTTATTACCGGTATACTTCAGTTGCTCAGCGATAGCTTTTTCTACAGTAGAAGCGGCTACCAGGACTTCAGAACCGTTCGGTGCGATGACCTGCGCATAAATATGGCGCGGGGTACGATGTACCACCAGACGCGTCGCACCCAGTTCCTGGAGCTTACGGCGTGCGCGGGTCGCACGACGGATACGAGCTGCTTTCTTATCCATAGTGTTACCTTACTTCTTCTTAGCCTCTTTGATACGCACGACTTCGTCGGCGTAACGGACACCCTTGCCTTTATAAGGCTCAGGACGACGGTAGGCGCGTAATTCCGCAGCGACCTGACCAATAACCTGCTTATCAGCACCTTTCAGTACGATTTCAGTCTGGCTAGGGCATTCTGCAGTAATACCTGCCGGCAGCGCATGATCAACCGGATGAGAAAACCCAAGAGACAGGTTTACTACATTGCCTTTAACGGCAGCACGGTAACCAACACCAACCAGTTGCAGCTTCTTAGTGAAGCCTTCGGTAACACCGATAACCATTGCGTTCAACAGAGCGCGAGTGGTACCCGCTTGGGCCCATCCGTCAACGAAACCTTCGCGCGGAGCGAAAGTCAGAGCGTTGTCAGCCTGTTTTACTTCAACAGCATCGTGGATCTTACGACTCAGCTCGCCGTTTTTACCCTTAATCGAAACTTCCTGACCGTTGAGTTTTACCTCTACGCCGGCAGGAATGACGACGGGTGCTTTTGCAACACGAGACATTCTTTCCTCCCGATTAAGCTACGTAGCAGATAATCTCGCCACCCAGACCAGCCTGGCGAGCTGCACGATCAGTCATAACACCTTTAGAGGTAGAAACAACCGCGATACCTAAACCGGCCATAACTTTTGGCAGCTCATCTTTTTTCTTATAGATGCGCAGACTTGGACGGCTTATACGCTGGATGCTTTCTACCACTGCCTTGCCCTGAAAATACTTCAACGTAATTTCCAGTTCAGGCTTGGTATCGCCTTCGATTTTATAATCTTCAATATAACCTTCTTCCTTCAGCACGTTGGCAATTGCCACTTTCAGCTTGGAGGAAGGCATGGTGACCGCAACTTTGTTCGCGGCTTGACCGTTACGGATACGGGTCAGCATATCCGCGATCGGATCTTGCATGCTCATCTGTCTTTACTCCCGTGATTCAATTGGTGACAATTACCAGCTAGCCTTTTTCAAGCCAGGTACTTCACCGCGCATGACGGCTTCACGTAGCTTGATACGGCTCAACCCGAATTTGCCCACATAACCATGTGGACGGCCAGTTTGGCGGCAGCGATTACGCTGACGAGACGGGCTGGAATCACGCGGCAGAGTCTGCAGCTTAAGAACCGCATCCCAACGTTCTTCGTCGGATGAGTTCACACCAGAGATGATAGCTTTTAATTCCTCGCGTTTAGCGCGGTATTTATCAGCCAGTTTCACACGAACAACTTCGCGTGCTTTCATGGATTGCTTAGCCATTAGTAACCCTACCTTACTTGCGGAACGGGAAGTTAAAGGCGGCCAACAGCGCACGGCCTTCATCATCGGATTTCGCAGTAGTGGTAATGGTAATATCCAAACCACGAACGCGATCGACCTTGTCATAGTCGATTTCCGGGAAGATGATCTGCTCACGCACACCCATGCTGTAGTTACCACGACCATCGAATGACTTGGCAGACAAGCCACGGAAGTCACGGATACGCGGTACAGCAATGGAAATCAGTCGCTCAAGGAACTCCCACATGCGTTCGCCACGCAGAGTTACTTTACAGCCGATCGGATAGCCCTGGCGGATTTTGAAGCCTGCAACAGATTTGCGTGCTTTGGTGATCAACGGCTTTTGACCGGAGATTGCTGCCAAATCAGCTGCTGCATTATCCAGCAGTTTCTTGTCAGCGATCGCTTCACCAACACCCATATTCAGGGTGATCTTCTCGACCCGAGGGACTTGCATGACAGAATTGTAGTTAAACTCAGTCATGAGTTTTTTAACTACTTCGTCTTTGTAGTAATCATGCAGTTTCGCCATCGTACTACTCCAAATTACTTGATAGTTTCGCTAGTAGATTTAAAGAAACGGACTTTTTTGCCGTCTTCGAATCTAAAGCCTACACGGTCAGCCTTACCAGTTGCCGCATTGAAGAGTGCAACGTTAGAAACCTGAATAGCGGCTTCTTTTTCAACGATGCCACCTGGTTGATTCAGGGCCGGAACCGGCTTCTGATGTTTCTTAACCAGGTTGATACCTTCAACAATGACCTTACTAGCAGACAGGACATTTTTTACTTTACCGCGCTTACCTTTATCTTTACCGGTTAGCACGATAACTTCGTCATCACGACGGATTTTCGCTGCCATGATTCGCTCCTTAAAGTACTTCTGGTGCCAGAGAGATAATTTTCATGAACTTCTCATTACGCAGTTCACGAGTTACCGGCCCAAAAATACGCGTACCGATAGGCTGTTCGCTGTTATTGTTCAAAATAACGCAAGCATTGCCATCGAAGCGAATGACAGAACCGTCCGGGCGACGAACACCCTTCTTGGTGCGCACCACTACCGCCTTCAGCACGTCGCCTTTTTTCACCTTACCGCGAGGAATTGCTTCCTTGATGGTAATTTTGATGATATCGCCGACGCCTGCGTAGCGACGGTGCGAGCCACCTAGAACCTTGATACACATTACGCGACGTGCACCGGAATTATCGGCCACATTCAGCATAGTCTGTTCTTGGATCATTTTAGTGCTCCGCTAATGTCAACTACTACTTAGGACCTTTTCAGGCCATTAAATACCCCATAATTGAGGGCGCAGCATTATAACACCGCTTCCTTGGTATGGGTAGAAAAAATAAACGGCCCTTTGCAGAGCCGTTTATCATATAGAGAAGTGCGTTACTGTATTACAGAATCGCTTTCTCTACAACGCGAACAAGTGTCCAAGACTTGGTTTTGGACAGTGGACGGCATTCGTGGATTTCAACCACGTCACCGATACCACATTCATTGTTCTCGTCATGTACGTGCAATTTGGTCGTACGTTTGATGAATTTACCGTAAAGCGGGTGTTTCACGAAACGTTCGATAGCAACAACGATAGATTTCTCCATTTTGTCGCTAACTACACGGCCTTGCAGAGTACGGATTTTATCGGTCATTACGCACCCGCCTTCTCAGTCAATAAAGTCTTAACACGTGCAACATTACGACGCACTTGTTTCAACAGGTGAGTTTGTTGCAGCTGACCACTTGCCGCCTGCATGCGCAGATTAAATTGCTCGCGCAGCAGTTCGAGCAGCTCGGTGTTCAGCTCATCAACGCTCTTTTCACGCAGCTCTTGTGCTTTCATTACATCACCGTCTTAGTTACAAAGGTGGTTTTGATCGGCAGTTTCGCTGCTGCCAGTTGGAATGCCTCACGGGCTAACTCTTCCGGCACACCGTCCATTTCGTACAGGACTTTACCTGGCTGAATCAAGGCAACCCAATACTCTACGTTACCTTTACCTTTACCCATACGAACTTCAAGCGGTTTCTCGGTGATCGGTTTGTCCGGGAATACACGGATCCAGATCTTACCTTGACGCTTAACAGCACGGGTCATGGCACGACGTGCAGCTTCGATTTGACGAGCAGTCAGGCGACCACGGCCAACAGCTTTCAGACCGAAAGTGCCGAAGCTCACATCCGTACCCTGCGCCAGACCGCGGTTGCGGCCTTTGTGCATCTTACGGAATTTTGTACGCTTTGGTTGTAACATCAGCGACTCTCCTTACTTGCGGCCTTTACGCTGCTGCTTTTTAGGTTGAGCAGCCGGTTTTTCCGGTTGTTCAACGGCAGCCATACCACCCAGGATCTCACCTTTGAAGATCCACACTTTCACACCGATAACACCATAAGTGGTGTGCGCTTCGGAGGTGTTATAGTCGATATCCGCGCGCAGCGTATGCAACGGAACGCGACCTTCACGGTACCATTCGGTACGCGCGATTTCGGCGCCGCCCAGACGGCCGCTGACTTCAACTTTAATACCTTTAGCGCCCAAACGCATGGCGTTCTGTACCGCACGCTTCATAGCACGACGGAACATCACACGACGCTCCAACTGAGAAGTGATGCTGTCAGCAACCAGTTTTGCGTCCAGTTCAGGCTTACGAACTTCTGCGATATTGATCTGTGCAGGTACGCCAGCGATATCCGCTACGACTTTGCGCAGTTTTTCAACATCTTCACCTTTTTTACCGATCACGATACCCGGGCGAGCAGTGTGAATCGTCACACGGATGCTTTTTGCCGGACGTTCGATGACGATACGAGAAACGGAAGCTTTCTCCAGTTCCTTCGTCAGGTATTTACGAACTTTAAAATCGCTGTCCAGGTTGTCAGCGAATTCTTTGGTATTCGCATACCAGGTAGAGTTCCAAGGTTTGACAATACCCAGGCGAATACCATTAGGATGTACTTTCTGACCCATTGCTAGTCTCCAGAGTCTCAGCGATCGGACACAACCACAGTAATGTGGCTGGTACGCTTCAGGATGCGATCCGCACGACCTTTAGCACGCGGCATAATGCGCTTCATGCTTGGGCCTTCGTCAACGAAGATTTTCGCGACGTTCAGATCATCAATGTCAGCGCCATCGTTGTGTTCTGCGTTAGCAATAGCAGACTCCAGCACTTTTTTAACCAGACCAGCAGCTTTCTTGTTGGTGTAGGTCAGAATATCCAGAGCTTGCGACACTTTCTTACCGCGAATCAGGTCTGCCACCAGGCGAACCTTTTGAGCAGAAGAACGAGCGTGGCGATGTTTAGCGATAGTTTCCATCTCTTCCTCCTACCTTAGCGCTTTTTGGCCTTTTTATCGGCCGCATGGCCGCGATAAGTACGAGTCGGCGCGAATTCACCCAGTTTGTGACCGACCATTTCATCGGAAACAAACACCGGAACGTGCTGACGACCATTATGGACAGCGATGGTCAAACCGATCATGTTTGGAAAGATCGTTGAACGACGGGACCAAGTGCGCAAAGGCTTCTTGTCACCGCTTTCCACCGCTTTCTCTACCTTCTTCAGCAAGTGCAGGTCGATAAATGGACCTTTCTTGAGAGAACGTGGCATGGTTTATCCTCTAAGATTATTTAGTACGGCGACGTACGATAAATTTATCAGTACGCTTATTGCTGCGGGTCTTCTTACCTTTGGTCTGAACGCCCCACGGACTAACCGGGTGCTTACCAAAGTTACGACCTTCACCACCACCGTGTGGGTGGTCAACTGGGTTCATTGCCGTACCGCGAACGGTAGGACGAACGCCACGCCAGCGTGCAGCACCTGCTTTACCCAGAACGCGCAGCATATGCTCAGCGTTGCCCACTTCGCCCAGCGTCGCGCGGCAGTCGGATTCGACTTTACGCATTTCGCCAGAACGCAGACGCAGGGTCACGTAAGAACCGTCACGAGCAACGATCTGAACGTAAGTACCAGCAGAACGAGCCAGCTGGCCGCCTTTACCTGGTTTCATTTCTACGTTATGAACCGTTGAACCGACTGGGATGTTACGCATCGGCAAGGTGTTACCGGTTTTAATTGCAGCATCAACGCCAGATTGGATCTGATCGCCAGCTTTCAGGCCTTTCGGCGCCAGGATATAACGACGTTCGCCGTCTTTATACAGAACCAACGCGATATTCGCGGAACGGTTCGGATCATACTCCAGACGCTCAACAACCGCAGGAATACCATCTTTGTTACGTTTAAAGTCAACCAGACGATATTGCTGTTTATGACCACCACCGATGTGACGGGTAGTGATGCGGCCATTGTTGTTACGGCCACCGGACTTGCTGCTTTTTTCCAGCAACGGGGCGTAAGGCTTGCCCTTGTGCAGCTCAGGGTTAACCACTTTAACAACGTGGCGACGACCCGGAGATGTCGGTTTACATTTAACAATTGCCATTGTTCTTTACTCCTCCGACTTACTCTGCGCCGCCGATGAAGTCCAGATTCTGGCCTTCTTTCAGGGTGACGTAAGCTTTTTTCCAGTCGCTACGACGACCGATACGCTGTCCATGACGTTTCACTTTTCCTTTAACTACTAAGGTGCGAACATCATTGACTTCGACTTCAAACAGTTTCTGTACAGCAGCTTTGATTTCTGCCTTAGTCGCGTCTTTAGCAACTTTGAGAACGATGGTGTTGTTCTTTTCCATCGCAGTAGACGCTTTTTCAGAAACGTGCGGCGCGCGCAAAACTTTCAGCAGACGTTCTTCACGGATCATGCCAGCATCTCCTCAACTTGCTTAACAGCGTCAGCAGTCATAACGACTTTGTCGAAGGCGATCAGGCTAACTGGGTCGATTGCTGCTGCATCACGCACGTCAACCTTGTACAGGTTACGCGCAGCCAGGAACAGATTTTCATCCAGCTCACCGGTGATAATCAGCACGTCTTCCAGCGCCATGTCTTTCAGTTTCTGAGCCAGCAGCTTAGTTTTAGGCGCTTCTACAGAAAACTTCTCGACAACGATCAGACGATCTTGACGTACCAGTTCGGACAGAATGCTTTTCAGCGCGCCGCGGTACATCTTTTTGTTAACTTTCTGACTGTGGTCCTGAGGCTTAGCAGCGAAGGTCACACCACCGGAACGCCAGATCGGGCTCTTGATAGAACCTGAACGCGCACGGCCAGTACCTTTCTGACGCCAAGGTTTTTTACCGGAACCAGTTACTTCAGCACGGGTCTTCTGGGCGCGAGTACCTTGACGGGCACCTGCTGCATAAGCAACAACAACCTGGTGTACCAGCGCTTCGTTGAAATCACGACCGAAGGTAGTTTCGGAAACAGTCAGCGCGCTTTGCGCGTCTTTCAATACTAATTCCATTGCTATCTCCTCACGCCTTCACAGCTGGTTTAACGATCAGGTCGCTACCGGTAGCTCCCGGAACAGCACCTTTAACCAGCAGCAGGTTGCGCTCAGCGTCAACACGCACAACATCCAGGCTCTGAACGGTTACACGTTCGTTACCCAGTTGGCCTGCCATTTTCTTGCCTTTGAACACTTTGCCCGGAGTCTGGTTTTGACCGATAGAACCCGGAACACGGTGAGACAAGGAGTTACCGTGAGTAGCATCCTGAGTACGGAAATTCCAGCGCTTAACTGTGCCAGCAAATCCTTTACCTTTAGAAGTACCAGTAACGTCTACTTTTTTAACGTCTGCGAAAATTTCAACGCTAATGCTCTGACCTACAGTAAACTCTTCGCCTTCAGACAGACGGAATTCACGCAAGGTACGGCCAGCTTCTACGCCAGCTTTAGCAAAGTGACCTGCTTCTGGTTTGGTAACACGGTTTGCTTTTTTAGCACCGGTAGTTACCTGCACAGCGCGGTAACCGTCGTTAGCCAGGTCTTTAACCTGAGTGACGCGGTTCGCTTCAATTTCGATAACGGTTACGGGGATAGATACGCCATCTTCAGTGAAGATACGGGTCATGCCCACTTTTTTACCGACTAAACCAATCATTGTTTCAACCTCTCAATCGCTCAATGACCTGATTAACCCAGGCTGATCTGCACGTCTACACCAGCAGCCAGATCCAGACGCATCAGAGCATCAACGGTTTTCTCGGTTGGCTCAACGATGTCAACCAGACGCTTGTGAGTGCGAATCTCATACTGATCGCGCGCATCTTTGTTGACGTGCGGAGAAATCAGAACGGTAAAGCGCTCTTTGCGGGTCGGCAGCGGGATCGGACCACGGACTTGCGCACCAGTGCGCTTAGCAGTCTCGACGATTTCCGCGGTTGATTGATCGATCAGACGATGATCAAACGCTTTCAGGCGGATACGGATTCTTTGGTTCTGCATGAGACCAGAGCTCCAATTATTTATAAACGTAAATGATTACTCCTCACACCCATTTCGATTGATGGGGGAGTGTAATCGTCAGCACATAACTCCCATATCGGGAGTATTGTTTAGGCCAGTAAATGAATATTGGCCTTCTGATTCAGATTGAATCAGGCTAGCCTTATTTCGGCAAGCTCGCGCATTATACGCAAATTGGCTGGGGAAGCAACAAGCAGGATAAAATGATTTAAAATACGGTCAGGATAATGCGTATCACGTATCAACCCTGACCGTATTCAGGCATGCGGCATTATGGCAGACAGCGCTACTCAGATTTTAACTGAGTTTGAAGATAGTTTTGTATACCAAGGCGCGTAATCAAATCCAACTCAGTTTCCAACCAGTCAATGTGCCCTTCTTCATCGGCAAGAATTTCTATCATTAAATCCCTGCTGACGTAGTCATGCACTGAATCAGCGTAGGCAATCGCCTCACGCAGATTCTTTGCGCCATCCAGTTCCAGTTGAAGATCGGAACGCAAGATTTCTTCAACATCTTCTCCGATATTCAGCTTGCCCAAATCTTGCAGATTTGGGATACCTTCAAGAAACAAGATTCGTTCGATATAGCGATCCGCGTGCTTCATCTCGTCAATAGACTCATGATATTCGTGATCGTTAAGACGGGTTAGGCCCCAGTTTTTAAACATTCGGGCATGAAGAAAATATTGGTTGATGGCTACCAGCTCGTTGCCCAATAGCTTGTTGAGATGAGTAATAACTTTTTTATCGCCTTTCATGACACACTCCTCCGCTCCAGTTCTTAAAGTGTAGAACCGGTAGGCAGAGAGTCAAAAAAACGACCCTACATTTTATGCTACTTCATACATATCAGGAATTTTTGCTTGTTCCTCTTCGAAAATGACACGCGTCTGACGAATGCATTTGCCACAATCTGTCCCGACAGGGACCAGTTTACGTAACTGCTGCAAAGATTGAGGTTGATACTGTCGAACTACGTTACGAATGACTTTGTCAGAGATCGCATTGCACAAACACACATACATACCGAATGACTCACCATTATCGCGGATGTTTTTTAACCAATGCCAGTATTGTAAATAATAATAGTTTTCATTTCAATTCACATTTAAATATTGGGTATAAAAAAAGGCACCGAAGTGCCTTTTTCATGCTTAGGTTTATCTACAATTAAGCGATAACCTTAGCAACAACGCCCGCACCAACAGTACGGCCGCCTTCACGGATAGCGAAACGTAAACCATCGTCCATCGCGATCGGAGCAATCAGGTTTACTACCATCTTGATATTGTCGCCAGGCATAACCATTTCAACGCCTTCTGGCAGTTCAATGGTACCCGTGACGTCAGTGGTACGGAAGTAGAACTGAGGACGGTAGCCTTTGAAGAACGGAGTATGACGACCGCCTTCATCTTTGCTCAGGATATATACTTCAGACTCGAACTGAGTATGAGGTTTGATTGAACCTGGTTTAGCCAGTACCTGACCACGTTCTACGTCATCACGCTTAGTACCACGCAGCAGAACACCAACGTTCTCACCAGCACGACCTTCGTCCAGCAGTTTGCGGAACATTTCTACGCCAGTACAAGTCGTTTTTGTCGTATCTTTGATACCAACGATTTCAACTTCTTCACCAACTTTAATGATCCCACGTTCTACACGACCGGTAACAACGGTACCACGACCAGAGATAGAGAATACGTCTTCGATTGGCAGCAGGAACGGCTTGTCAATTGCACGCTCTGGTTCTGGGATATAAGAATCCAGGTGTTCAGCCAACTCAACAATTTTTGCTTCCCATTCAGCTTCGCCTTCCAACGCTTTCAGCGCTGAACCACGAACGATAGGCGTATCATCGCCTGGGAAATCGTACTGAGACAGCAGTTCACGCACTTCCATCTCAACCAGTTCCAGCAGCTCTTCATCATCAACCATGTCACATTTGTTCAGGAACACGATGATGTATGGAACGCCAACCTGACGACCCAGCAGGATGTGCTCACGAGTCTGAGGCATTGGGCCGTCAGTCGCAGCAACAACCAGGATCGCGCCGTCCATCTGCGCAGCACCGGTGATCATGTTTTTCACATAGTCGGCGTGTCCTGGGCAGTCAACGTGAGCATAGTGGCGAGTCGGCGTATCATATTCAACGTGAGAGGTGTTGATGGTGATACCACGAGCTTTTTCTTCTGGCGCATTATCGATCTGATCGAATGCACGTGCGTTACCACCGTAGGTTTTTGCCAGAACGGTAGTGATTGCAGCAGTCAGAGTCGTTTTACCATGGTCAACGTGGCCGATAGTACCGACGTTAACATGGGGTTTTGTACGTTCAAATTTTTCTTTAGACACGGCGATATTCCTTACTCAAATGCTCTCCCCCTATGGAGAGAGCACGGGATTTTGGTTTTAACCCTGAGGCTTATTTACCACGGGCTTCGATTACGGCCTGAGCAACATTGTTCGGCGCATCGTCGTACTTCAGGAACTCCATGGAGTAAGAAGCACGGCCTTTGGTCAGAGAACGCAGTTGAGTTGCGTATCCGAACATTTCAGACAGCGGAACTTCAGCGTGAATCACAACGCCAGTCACGTTGGATTCCTGACCACGCAGCAGACCACGACGACGACTAAGGTCACCGATGACGTCACCCGTGTTCTCTTCCGGCGTTTCAACTTCAACCTTCATGATCGGCTCAAGCAGAACAGGCTGTGCTTTCTTAAAGCCATCTTTAAAGGCAATAGAAGCAGCCAGTTTAAACGCCAATTCAGAGGAGTCAACGTCATGGTAAGAACCGAAGTGCAAACGCACACCGAGATCAACCACAGGGTAGCCAGCCAACGGACCAGCTTTCAGCTGTTCCTGAATACCTTTATCAACGGCAGGGATGTATTCGCCAGGAATAACACCACCTTTAATGTCGTTGATGAACTCGTAGCCTTTCGGATTTGAGCCCGGCTCCAGCGGATACAGGTCGATAACCACGTGACCGTACTGACCACGACCACCAGACTGCTTGGCGTGTTTACCTTCAATATCGGTAACTTTCGCACGAATCGCTTCACGATAAGCAACCTGAGGTTTACCGACGTTCGCTTCAACGTTAAATTCACGTTTCATACGGTCGACGATGATATCGAGGTGCAACTCACCCATACCAGCGATGATAGTCTGGTTAGACTCTTCATCAGTCCATACGCGGAAAGACGGGTCTTCCTTCGCCAGACGACCCAAAGCAAGGCCCATTTTTTCCTGGTCAGCTTTGGTTTTCGGTTCTACTGCGATGGAGATTACCGGCTCTGGGAATTCCATACGCTCCAGAATGATCGGTGATTCTGGGTCACACAGGGTATCACCCGTTGTAACGTCTTTCAGACCGATAGCTGCAGCGATATCGCCCGCACGAACTTCTTTGATTTCTTCACGTTTGTTGGCGTGCATCTGTACGATACGACCAAAACGTTCACGAGCCGCTTTCACGGAGTTCAATACGGTATCACCAGAGTTAACCACACCGGAATACACGCGGAAGAACGTCAGGTTACCCACAAACGGGTCGGTAGCGATTTTGAATGCCAGTGCCGCAAACGGCTCGTCATCGCTAGCATGACGCTCAGCCGGCGTATCTTTACCGTCATCCAAAAGGCCGTTGATCGCAGGTACGTCAGTCGGCGCTGGCAGGTAATCAATTACCGCATCCAGCATCGCCTGCACACCTTTGTTCTTAAATGCAGAACCACAGGTTACCAGGATGATTTCGTTGTTCAGAACACGCTGACGCAGAGCTTTTTTGATCTCTTCTTCAGTCAGTTCTTCACCACCCAGGTATTTTTCCATCAGCTCTTCAGACGCTTCTGCTGCGGATTCAATCAGGTTCTGATGCCATTCTTCAGCCAGTTCCTGCATATCAGCCGGGATGTCTTCATAAGTGAAGGTGACACCTGCATCGGCCTCATTCCAGTTGATGGCTTTCATTTTCACCAGGTCAACAACGCCGGTGAATGCTTCTTCAGCACCAATCGCCAGTTGCAACGGAACAGGATTCGCACCCAGACGGGTTTTGATCTGACCAACAACTTTCAGGAAGTTTGCACCCATGCGGTCCATTTTGTTAACGAACGCAATGCGTGGAACTTTATATTTGTTTGCCTGACGCCATACGGTTTCAGACTGCGGCTGAACACCACCAACTGCGCAGTAAACCATTACCGCACCGTCGAGTACACGCATGGAACGTTCTACTTCGATAGTGAAGTCAACGTGTCCTGGGGTGTCGATGATGTTTACGCGATGCGGTTCATACTGCTTAGCCATACCTGACCAGAATGCAGTAGTCGCTGCGGAAGTGATAGTAATACCACGTTCCTGCTCCTGTTCCATCCAGTCCATAGTGGCTGCGCCATCATGAACTTCACCGATTTTGTGGTTTACACCGGTGTAGAACAGAATACGTTCGGTAGTAGTGGTTTTACCGGCGTCGATGTGCGCACTGATACCGATATTACGGTAGCGTGCGATGGGTGTTGTACGAGCCATTTGTATCCTCTATTTACTAGGGCGTTCAATTAGTTAACCCAAGCGGGTTGGCTATTCAGCGCCCGCTTGGTTAGCATGACTACAGCGAAGGGATTACCAACGGTAGTGAGCGAACGCCTTGTTGGCTTCGGCCATACGGTGAACGTCTTCACGTTTCTTAACAGCAGTACCTTTGTTTTCTGCTGCATCAGAAAGTTCGTTCGCCAGGCGTAAAGCCATAGATTTATCACCGCGTTTACGAGCAGCTTCAACGATCCAACGCATTGCCAAGGCATTACGGCGAACCGGACGGACTTCAACTGGTACCTGATAAGTAGAACCACCAACGCGGCGCGACTTAACTTCGACAGTCGGGCGAACGTTGTCCAGAGCTACTTCAAAAGCTTCCAGATGATCTTTACCAGAACGCTGAGCCAGGGTCTCCAGCGCGGTATAGACGATTGCTTCAGCAGTAGATTTTTTACCATCTACCATCAGGATATTTACAAATTTGGCCAACAGCTCTGATCCGAACTTAGGATCCGGCAGAATTTTACGTTGACCAATGACGCGACGACGTGGCATGGAAATACTCCGTTGTTAATTCAGGATTGTCCAAAACTCTACGAGTTTAGTTTGACATTTAAGTTAAAACGTTTGGCCTTACTTAACGGAGAACCATTAAGCCTTTGGCTTCTTCACGCCATACTTGGAACGGGATTGCTTACGGTCTTTAACACCTGAGCAGTCCAGCGCACCACGAACGGTGTGGTAACGCACACCTGGCAGGTCTTTAACACGACCGCCACGGATCAGGATCACGGAGTGTTCCTGTAGGTTATGACCTTCACCACCGATATAGGAGGTAACTTCAAAACCGTTAGTTAAACGAACACGACATACTTTACGCAGTGCGGAGTTCGGTTTCTTTGGAGTGGTGGTATATACACGAGTACATACGCCACGTTTCTGCGGGCAGGCTTCCAGCGCCGGAACGTTGCTTTTCGCAACTTTCAGGGAGCGTGGTTTGCGTACCAGCTGGTTAATTGTTGCCATTCAAAAAGCTCCTGGTTTTTGCTTCGTAAACACGTAATAAATCGTCTCATGCATGCGCAAGGCAAAGTATGAGGACGCAGAATTTTAGGGCTGGCCGTGTAAGGAGTCAAGAAATAGTCAAAAAATCACTGCTACCAAGCCAGCTGTTGCGAATGTTGCACCGTTAATCGAACAAACTGATTATAGTCAATGTATATGGAGTCACAGGAAATTTGTTCAGAAACGCCCCTCGCTTCAGCATCATTTCTAAGGACATACAAGGGAATAGATAAATCATGAATTTGCTTTACGAAAGTGGTTCCAGCCAGAGCGGCAATCACACCATCTTGCATTAAAACCAATACATCGCCAGGTCTCAGATAGCGCAAAAGCGCATCCATGTCACTTTGATAAGGAGAATGGGAAAGCGTGTGCAACATATAATGAAAAACCTGTCGCTAAAATGTAAGAACAGAATGGTAGTCGGTCAACTTATTGCACAAAGCATCTGGCGATAATAATTCAACGCCCAGAATCCAATTCGTTTCTACACTAATGCCACGTTGTCGTATTGACGTTTCACATGCATAGCAGTTTTCAATATCATAAAGCGGCAATACGCCAAACGTTGCAATGTAGTTACGCATCAGTATTTTTTCAGGCTGCTGTGCTGGCATCAGTTGCAAGACCCCATCACCGATAAAAAACACGCCGATATCTTCAGTTAATGCGGACATAGCTAAAAGCGCGTCCAGCCCCTCCCGTCCAGAGGCGCTGCCGTGAGGCGAATGACTAAAAACAAAAGCAACACGCTTCATGACGCTACCTTAAAACAGATTAAAACTGCATAACACGATCGCATTCCAGCACCGACTGAGCCAATTCACCCAAGCCACTGAGCGTAAATCCGGCTTGTAAATTAGCGTGACCTAACTTAAGCAATTCAGCCTGCTGCTCATCCGTGACACCGCGCCTTAACGCCGCCGCAATGCACACGTTAAGAGCCACATCATACTCCAGCCCCAGTTGTTGCCAGGCTCGAACAAGATCGAATTCATCATTCGCGGGTGATGTCAGTTGGTTAGCATTCAACACACCTTCGCGATAGAAAAACACGCTTTCCAACCGATGACCTTCCGCTAATACCGCCTGTGCGAACTGAAACGCGCTACTCGCCTGCTGTGTACCATAAGCAGGCCCAGTCACTAGCAGGCAATAACTCAGCATCAGCGATCGTGCCCACTGAAGTCACCGCTTTTAAACTGGCGGATATAAAGGTAAACCGTGTGCTTGGAAATATTCAGACGTTCAGCAACCTGATTAATCGCATCTTTGATATCAAAGATCCCTTTTTCATACAGGCTAAGCACGATTTGTCTGTTTTTCGCATTATTAGACACGTTGCGATCGGCATTTACTTCCTCGATGGAAAATTCCAGCGTTTGAGCGACGAGATCGTCTACCGAAGACGCAAAATTGACCGACGATGCAACTTCATGCATTTCAGGGGGGATGAACGTCTGAACAATCTGTGAGAAAGGAACGTCCAGGTTCATGTTAATACACAACAGACCAATAACGCGCTGATCGCGGTTACGGATTGCGATAGTGACAGATTTCATCAATACGCCACTTTTCGCACGAGTGAAATAGGCCTTGGATACACTGCTATCCTCTCCAGCCATATCGTGCAACATACGCAATGCAAGGTCAGTGATGGGGGAACCGATTTTCCTGCCGGTATGTTCACCATTAGCAATCCGCACGGCAGAGCATTTAAGATCTTCGAGAGAATGCAACACTATCTCGCAATGCTCACCGATTAACATGGCCAAACCATCGACCACTGCTTCATACGATTTCAGGATCTCATAATCCGTCTGGTTAAACGGACGTTCATCCAGCAAATCAAGGTCATAAGATTCGCCAGACACAAGCGAATTGGACATGGCAGACACCACCCTCAACATCATCTATTTATTGTATTGACAAGGGACATAGTTTAGCAAATGTCCACTCTCTCGTCCCTGAATTTAACGGGCCCCGTTCTTAAGGTTGCTTTAATTTAACCTCACTAGGATGCGTCGCTATTGATATTGCACATAGATACCAAAGAGACGCTTTATGAAAAATGGGATTCTGCTAAGCAGGCCACGCTGGAGCAGCCTAACGTTTGTACTGATTTTTTCCGCATTCATCACTATCGCACATAACATTGCCTATTATCGTCAAACGCTACACTTGCTAGATATGGCAAGTGGGGTAAATGTCTTGTTCTTCCTGAGTATGCCTGTCGTTATTTTCGCTGTATTGAATATCGTCTTTACTCTACTCGCCGTCCCTTACTTGTGTCAGTCCATCATCATTTTCTTTTTACTCACTGGTGCCTCTGCGCAGTACTTTATGCTGAATTACGGCATCGTGATAGACCGGACGATGGTTCAGAATATTATTGAAACAACGGTTAGTGAGTCCTTATCGTTAATCACTCCGCAGTTTATCCTGTGGCTATTTACTCTTGGGGTTATTCCCTCTATTTTCGCCGTTTGGGTGAAAATAAAACCGATACACTTTAATATCACGGCGATCGGAATACGTATTCTTCTCATCCTCGCCTCCCTATTTTCAATTTTAATTATCGCTGTTTTCTTCTATAAAGATTACGCCTCTCTTATGCGGAATAATAAGGAACTGGTGAAATCAATAACCCCGAGCAATATCGTCGCGGCGTCTCTTTCTTATTACAAACACAACGCATTGGCCAATTTGCCACTGGTCAAAATCGGTCTGGATGCCCATAAGAAAACATTACAGCAGGCAAATGGGAAAAAGAATCTGGTTATCCTGGTTATTGGCGAAACATCCCGTGCACAAAATTTTTCGCTGGGGGGATACACGAAGGAAACCAATCCAAAACTGGCAAAAAACAATGTCATTTACTTTGATAACACCGTGTCTTGCGGTACATCAACGGGTGTTTCTGTCCCCTGCATGTTTTCTAACATGCCTCGCCAAGGGTTTGATGGAGGATTGGCAAGCCATCAGGAAGGGTTACTGGATATATTACAACGCGCCAAAGTAGATGTACTTTGGCATGAAAATGATGGCGGCTGTAAAGATGTTTGTTCTCGAGTCCCAACGGTAAATATTACAGATTTAAAATTGCCGAATTTGTGCTCAGGTGGTAACTGCTACGACGAAGCACTCTTTCACGATCTGGATAACTACATCAATAAGCTCGATAACGATGGCATTATCGTTTTGCATACCATGGGAAGCCATGGCCCAAGTTATTATCAGCGCTATCCTGACACTTTTAAAAAATTCACGCCATCCTGTGATACCAATCAGATTCAGACCTGTTCTCAAGAAGAATTGGAAAACACATATGACAATACTATTTTGTACGCCGATTACATTCTGGATAAAGCCATTAACTTATTAAAATCTCGTCAGGATAAATTTAATACGGCGCTCGTTTATCTGTCTGACCACGGAGAGTCGTTGGGGGAGAAAGGTATTTATCTCCACAGCATGCCTTATTCTATCGCGCCCGAGCAACAGACGCATGTTCCGATGCTCATGTGGTTCTCAGAAGACTATCAGAAACAATTTTCAATCAAAGAAAACTGCTTACGCAATAATGCGAAGCAAAACGCCTATTCGCAAGATAATCTTTTCCATACCATACTGGGGATGTTTAACATTGAGACAACGGAATACCATCAACAGTTAGATATTATCCGGCCATGCCAAGGCAGTGCATCATGAAACTATTGATTGTTGAAGATGACAAGCTATTGCAAGAAGGGCTAATGCTAGCACTGACGCACGAAGGCTATACCTGCGATTGTGTCGGAACAGCCAAAGAAGCCGATGCCTTAATTGGAAGCGCGCACTATAGTCTTATCATCCTGGATCTCGGCTTACCGGATGATGATGGTCTGCACCTGTTATCCCGCTGGCGTAAAAATCAGTACCAACAACCGGTCCTCATTTTAACTGCCCGTGATACCGTTACCGATCGTGTCAATGGGCTAGATGTCGGGGCTGATGACTATCTCATCAAGCCTTTTGCTCTGACGGAGTTACAAGCCCGAGTCAGGGCCCTCATTCGTCGGCACCAAGGAGCGGGTCATAGCCATATACAGGTTGATAACATTACGCTGGATCTCAACAATCAACAGGTGAGTGTTGACGGCAAGCTCGTCGTGTTGACGCCCAAGGAATTCGCTATTCTGTCACGGCTCATCTTAAAGGCTGGTATTCAGGTTCATCGTGAGGTACTACACCAGGATATCTATAACTGGAAAGACGATCCCTCATCAAATTCACTTGAGGTACACATTCATAATCTGCGCCAGAAAATTGGTAAAGACCGCATACGAACCTTACGCGGCTTTGGTTATGTATTAACAAAGAGCGAACATGCATGAAAAGCAATGCCCCCGGCACCACCAGTATGCGTCGTCGGCTCATATTAACGCTGGGTGGCATTCTTCTGGTTTGCCAGTTAATCAGCGTGCTATGGCTGTGGCATGAAAGTGAAGAACAGATTGGATTGCTGGTTGATAAAACCCTCAGCGCGCAAGCTCAAAACAGAAAAATCAATCAAGAAATTAATGAGGCGATTGCATCACTCAGTATCCCTAGCTTTGTCATGGTTATTGCCACATTGGTTTTATGCTTTCAAGCCGTCAGTTGGATAACTCGCCCACTTTCACATCTACAGGAAGAGTTGAAAAATCGTACGGCAGAAAACCTGGAACCTCTACCGCAGCAAAGTGACATACAGGAGATCGCTGCTGTGACAAGCGCCATCAATCTGCTATTTCAACGCCTGGACGAAACTTTAAAACGCGACAGACAATTTACTGCCGATGTGGCTCACGAACTGCGCACACCACTAGCGGGCATACGCCTCCATTTGGAGTTACACGAGCAGAGACACCATATTGATTGCCAGCCGCTGCTCAATCGCATTGATCAAATGACGAAAACTATCGAACAGTTATTATTGCTTGCCCGAGCCGGGCAGGATTTCTCTGCCGGCCAGTATCAAAACATCTCGTTACTGAAAGACATCATCTCTCCCATACAGGGTGAACTACAGGAAATGGTGTCTACACGTCAGCAAACGCTGGCGTGGGAGCTATCCACAAACGACCACATCATGCATGGTGATGCGATACTATTGCAGATGTTATTGCGTAATCTGGTCGAAAATGCCTATCGCTACAGCCCAGAGCACAGCACGATAACCGTTCGGCTGAATACACATGAACACATTGAATTACAAGTAGAAGATCAAGGGCCTGGCATTGAAGAGGGCAAGGTTGGCGAATTAAGTAAAGCATTTGTCCGGATGGATAGTCGTTACGGCGGTATCGGCCTTGGGCTCAGTATTGTTACACGGATCGCCCAATTGCATAACGGTCAGCTATTCCTCTGCAACCGCACGGAAAGCTCAGGCACTCTCGCCCGGGTGGTATTTATCATGCTGGATAATCCGTCAGTCTCCATGCCCAATGCTCCCAGCGGCAAACAATAGACGAGAGTCTGGTTCCCTGACACAAAAAACCGCAGGGATAACCTGCGGTTCATGCATCATTCGGTATTCGTCATTACTGAGCGTTTTTCTCTGCGGCTGGTTTTTCCGCTTTTGCATCATCAGCCGCTTTAACATCGGCTTCAGACTTAATATCCAGCAGTTCAACGTCAAACACCAGCGTGGAGTTGGCAGGAATTCCCGGAACCCCTGTTTCACCGTATGCTAACGCCGGTGGGATAACCAGTTTGATTTTGCCGCCTTTCTTCACGTGTTTCAAACCTTCAGTCCAACCTGGGATCACACCGTCCAGACGGAAAGAAAGCGGTTCACTACGTTTGTAAGAACTATCAAACTCGCTACCGTCTACCAACGTGCCTTTATAGTTGACGACCACGGTATCGCTGTCTTTCGGCGCGTTACCGCTACCTTCTTTCTCAACTTGATACAACAGGCCAGACGCCGTTTTCTTCACGCCTTTTTCTTTGGCGAAAGTATCGCGATACTTGGTACCTTTATCTTCGTTATCCTTCGCATCCTGCTTCACTTTGGCTTCAGCCGCTGCTTTTACTTTTCCTTCAAAGCCTTGCAGCGTTTTCTCGATCTCTTCATCGTCCAGCTTACTCTTATCAGCAAACGCATCCAGAACACCCGCGATCAATTGTTCCTTGTCCAGCTTGATGCCGATTTTTTCCTGCTCTTTCAGAGAGTTATCCATGTAACGCCCTAAGGATGCGCCTAGAGCATAAGCAACGGCTTGTTCATCATTCTTGAATTTGGCTGTCGCGGTACTATCAGACGCCTGCGCTTTCTCTGCTGCCAGAACCTGGCCTGCGTTCAAAGTCAGGGCCATCGTCGTCGCTAACAGTGTTACTTTAAACAGTGATTTCATCCATCTCTCCAGCATCTGGAACAACGCGCTCCAGCCATCATTAAAATAAGTTCGTGACTACTATAACTGTGCGAGCGAAGACAACACAACGACGCTCACAACAAACTTTTGATAAAAAACGCCATAAATCATTTTTAGTTGCACACAGCAACATTTAGGAAAAAACGGACTGAGTGGCCCAATGTAAAAATGCCTGCAACAATGTTTAAGTCGCTGAAACTATCCAGATCCCAAAAGCGAATCACCAAATGAAAAAGCGCTTATCTTTAGGTCGCGTTCCCACGAACGTCGCCTATTACGTTTTATTCCGACCATTTTTACTACCAGAAGTTTCCGCTTTCTGACACACTCGCGGGTAACAAGAAGTAAGGGGAATATCGATGTCACCATCATCACTCGAAGAACGGCTCGAACAGTTGGAGAGCCGCCAAGCCTTTCAGGAATTAACGATAGAAGAGCTAAACCAAACGGTCATTCAACATGAGCGCGAGATTAGCCGCTTACGCGAACAAATGCGCCTATTAACGGAACGATTGCGAACTCAGCAGACATCACTTGTCGCGCCACAATCGGAAGAAACACCACCGCCACATTACTAAAACGAACAGCCTCGTCCTACGAAAATCAGACACAAAAAAACCTCAGGTGACAAATATCAGACTGAGGTTTTCTTTTACCAGTGACGGTTAATCAATGGCAGCCACAGCCACCATGACCGCCGCAACCACCTTTACCGTGTTCGTGTCCGTGCTCATGATCGTGACCATGGCCGCCACAGCAACCATCGCCATGTTCATGATCGTGCTCACCATGAACATGACCGTGAGCCAGTTCTTCTTCGGTCGCTTCACGGATCGCGATCACTTCAACATTGAAGCTCAGGTTCTGACCTGCCAGCATATGGTTGCCATCAACAACAACGTGATCGTCTTCCACTTCTGTAATTTCAACTGGTACTGGACCCTGGTCCGTTTCAGCCAGAAAACGCATGCCAACCTGGAGCTCGTCAACGCCCATGAAAACATCTTTCGGTACACGTTGAACCAGATTTTCATCATAGTTGCCGTAGGCATCGTTAGACTCTATTTTCACATCGAAGCGTTCGCCTGCGGCACGGCCTTCCAGCGCATTTTCCAGACCGGAAATCAGCGAGCCATGACCATGCAGATAGTCCAACGGCGCGCTCACCGGAGACTCATCAACCAACACACCGTCTTCTGTACGTACCTGATAGGCCAGACTGACCACCAGATCTTTTGCTACTTTCATGATATCTCCTAGCGTTGGAAATCAAACTGGCGCAAATTGTAGCTGAAAAATGTCCCTATGTACCGTCTGGAATCAAAAAACGTCAGGCACTTTTCATGATGAGCATCGTCCCCATCTTCGGCAAACTTATTCCAGAGAGGCGTTGTTTTAGCGCCTCTTGCATCAAGCCAGCATAAAACAGCGTCTTGAAAATCAGTCAGGATGAAAAATGCCGATAATTTCCTGTGCTGGCCGCTCCGATGAGGCCGAAGCCGTTTCCGACTGACGTTGGTGATAGCCGCATTTTACGCAAGTTACCACTTCCGTTTCACCTTCACGCCCAACCGCCAGCGTATCCTGAGCCTGACATTTGGGGCAAACTGCTCCTGCAATAAATCGTTTACGCATAACTGTCTCGATCTGTCCCCATGATTATTCGTCTACTCGTCATCCTCATCCCAAACGCTGGGCCGACGTCGTTCACGCTGCATTTCCCGTTGAAAAATATCTTCCAGCTCGCGACGTGCTTCTTTCACACGGGAGATCTGCGCCACATCGCCCGTCAGTTGCGGCATTAATTCACGCAGCATGCGCATATCCAAACGTCGAAAATGCTGCTGAGCGCGAAATGCCTGATGAGGATGCATGCCCAAAGACATCAATGCCTTACGCCCCAATTCCAACGCACTGGAAAACGTTTCGCGTGAAAAATGTCTTACGCCCGCCTGGAGTAATTCATGCGCTTCAACGCGCCCACGCGCCCGTGCCAGAATCTCCAAATGAGGAAAATGCTGCTGGCACAGATGGACAATCTCCATGGTATCTTCTGGCGTATTACAGGTAATAACGATCGACTGCGCCTGTGCCGCACCAGCGGCACGCAGCAGTTCTAACTCTGTCGCATCGCCATAGTACACCTTATAACCATAGCTTCTCATTAGGCTCACGGCGCTGATATCGCGTTCCAGTACCGTAATTCGCATTTTGTTTGCCATCAGCAAACGGCCAATAACTTGCCCAAAACGCCCAAACCCCACAACGATGACCTGGGGTTCATCATCTGCGACATAAGGCTTTTCATCCGGCGCATCCTGCACGTTATAGCGGCGTTCAAGAATACGATCGATTATCTGCATCAGCAGTGGCGTCGTCATCATCGATAGCGTGACGGTGACCAACAGTAACGGCAACTGCTCGCCTTTCAGTACGTTGAATACAGAGGCGGCAGAAAACAGAACAAACGCAAACTCGCCACCCTGACTCAACACCCCGGCAAACTGTAAGCGTTCGGAACGCCGCATTCTGTTAAGTCGTGCCAAAAAGTATAAAACAGCGCCTTTGACCGCAACCAACACCAGCACGGCAACCATGATTTTTACAATGTGGGTGTAAAGAATACCGAGATTCAACGCCATCCCGACAGAAATGAAAAAGAGTCCCAGCAGCAACCCTTTGAACGGCTCAATCGCGATCTCCAGTTCATGACGGTACTCACTTTCCGCCAGCAGAATTCCCGCGATAAAGGTGCCTAGCGCCATGGAAAAACCTAATGCTTCCATAAATAGCGCCGAACCCAGCACCAGTAATAATGCCGCCGCAGTAAAGACTTCACGCACACCCGATGCGGCGATAAAACGGAACAAAGGACGAACCAGATAGCGTCCACCGATTAACATACCCAGAAATGCAGCAACCTTTAGCCCGATGCGCTCCCAGTCGCCAAAATCCCCTTGTACACCAGCCAAAATAGGGATTAACGCCAGTGCTGGGATAACCGCCAAGTCCTGAAATAATAAGACGGAAAAGCCCAACTGACCCGATTCACTGCGGTTCATGCCTTTTTCACGCATCAATTGCAACGCCATCGCTGTTGACGACATCGCCAACCCCACGCCGCCAATTAATGCCGCTTGCCATGAAAAATCCGTCAGAAATAAAGCGCCACCTAAGAACAGTGAACTCAAACCAACCTGAGCGGCACCGATGCCAAAAATAGAACGGCGCAACGTCCATAGCTTCCCAGGGTTAAGCTCCAACCCAATGATAAACATCAGGAAAACCACACCCAACTCAGAAAAATGCAGAATTGCTTCAACGTCCCGGATAAAACCTAATCCCCAAGGGCCGATAGCAATTCCTGCAATCAAATAACCTAATACGGCACCAATCCCTAATCGAACAGCGATCGGTACGGCTACCACCGCCACAAATAAAAATAGTACGCTGGCGGTCAGTAGCGCAGAACTCTCCATAATCAGCGTTCCTCTTTTTTATCGAACGGAGACGCCAGCCATTCACCATAAGCTCGGGCATGGCTGGCCAAAACATCGGGCTGTAAACGACGAGCCCAGTAAACAATCATCGGTGCCATCCAACGCATACGGCACATTGATGCCGTTAGCTCGAATGGACGCAATAATTCATCCATCGAATAGAGACGGCTTCCCTCTGTTTGATAAGCATATTCCGGCTCACCCGTGGTCATCACCGATCGCCAATACTTTCCTTCCAGCGCCGTACCGCCAATTCCATTAGCAAAACCGCGCGACAACACTCGATCGAGCCATTCTTTCAATAACGCCGGACAGCTATAGGTGTAGAACGGATGTTGGAAAACAATGACGTCATGTTCGCGCAGCAACTGCTGCTCATAGTGGATATCAATAAAAAAATCAGGATAGTGCGCGTAGAGATCGTGCACGGTGACATGATTTAATTGCTGGGCCGGTTGCAGTAAAACTCGGTTAGCCACCGAGTCTTGTGATTCCGGATGGGCATACAGCAGCAAAATCTTAGGTGGCTGCGACATCATTCCCCTCCAAAGCGTCGTCATAGTAAACATTTTCCGTTACCATGCAGCGCAACGACTAAAAACAGGGCACTATCAGCCCTGATATCATGTCCATAATTTAACATACTCTGAACATATGGCGCTTTATGATTGTCTTCTCTTCGCTGCAAATTCGACGTGGTGTACGTGTTTTATTAGATAACGCGACCGCTACGGTTAATCCAGGCCAAAAGGTCGGTTTAGTCGGTAAAAACGGTTGTGGTAAGTCTACCCTGCTGTCGTTACTGAAAGGTGAAATCAGCGCCGATGGCGGTAGCGCGACATTCCCTCAAAACTGGGCGCTGGCATGGGTCAATCAGGAAACGCCCGCGCTGGATGTGCCGGCGCTGGAATACGTTATTGACGGTGACCGAGAGTTTCGTCAGTTAGAAGCCGAACTTCACACGGCCAACGAAGAGAACGATGGACATGCCATTGCGACATTGCACGGCAAGTTAGATGCCATTCAGGCTTGGACTATCGAAGCAAGGGCGTCAAGTTTATTACACGGCCTTGGATTTTCTCAGGATCAACTACAACACCCTGTCAGTGACTTCTCAGGTGGCTGGCGTATGCGCCTCAACCTGGCGCAGGCGCTATTGTGTCGCTCCGACCTTTTACTACTGGATGAACCAACCAACCACCTGGATCTTGATGCCGTGATCTGGCTGGAGAAATGGCTAAAAGGTTATCCGGGAACTCTGGTGCTGATTTCACATGACCGGGATTTTCTCGATCCCGTCGTGAATAAAATCCTGCATATCGAGCAACAAACGCTCAACGAATATACGGGTAACTACTCTTCGTTTGAACGCCAGCGCGCGACCCGACTGGCACAACAACAGTCGCTCTATGAACACCAGCAGGAAAGGGTCGCGCATTTACAACACTATATTGACCGTTTCCGGGCACAGGCAACCAAAGCCAAACAAGCGCAAAGCCGGATAAAAATGCTGGAACGTATGGAAATGATTGCCCCGGCACATGTGGATAACCCTTTCCGTTTCAGCTTTCGACCGCCAGCATCGCTGCCTAACCCCCTTCTAAGGATGGAAAAAGTCAGCGCCGGGTATGGTGACAAACTCATCCTTGAATCGATCAAGTTGAATTTAGTGCCCGGTTCACGCATTGGCTTGCTGGGGCATAACGGTGCAGGTAAATCCACACTGATCAAGCTATTGGCTGGCACACTTGCCCCTTTGCACGGTGAAATTGGTTTGGCCAAAGGCGTAAAACTGGGGTATTTCGCTCAGCATCAGTTAGAGTTTCTTCGGGCAGATGAATCGCCACTGCAACATCTTATCCGCCTGGCAGAACGGGAAACCGAACAGCAACTACGGGATTACCTCGGTGGCTTTGGTTTTCAGGGTGATAAAGTAACCGAAATAACTGAACGCTTTTCTGGCGGAGAAAAAGCCCGTCTGGTACTGGCCCTGATCGTGTGGCAACGCCCAAACCTGTTACTGTTGGATGAACCAACCAACCACCTTGACCTTGATATGCGCCAGGCGCTGACCGAAGCGTTGATCGATTTTGAAGGTGCGCTGGTGGTGGTTTCGCACGATCGACATCTGATCCGATCTACGACCGATGATCTTTATTTGGTCCACGACCATAAAGTAGAGCCCTTTGATGGCGATCTGGAAGATTATCAAAAATGGCTAGTCGACCTGCAACGTCAGGATAATGCAGCAGACGAGGTAACAAAAGAGAGTACCGCTAACAGCGCTCAAGCACGTAAAGAGCAAAAACGTCGTGAAGCAGAGTTACGTACACAGACGCAGCCACTACGTAAGCAGATCGCTAAACTCGAGCAGCAGATGGAGAAACTCAGCACAGCATTAGCGGAGATCGAAGCCCGTCTGGCAGACAGTGAGCTTTATGATATTCGTCGTAAAAACGAGTTAACAGACTGCCTGCAACAGCAGACCAAAATCAAAAATGAACTGGAAGCAACAGAAATGGCGTGGCTGGATGCTCAGGAACAGTTGGAACAATTAAATCAGTCATTATCCTAGTCGATACCTGTTGCGAGCGGACTAAAAATCATCCGCTCGCAACAATATTTTTTCAACGATAAGCTAGTGCCAAATCAGCAGCACGCACGCTGCGGTCAATATTCCCATCGAAACATTAAAGAGAATCCACGCTTTTTTGCTACGCAACAGGCGGCCTATCATGGTGCCGAACCCCAGCCAAATCACGCCAGAGACCAGGTTGACCAGCACGATCCCCACGCTAATTGCCATGACAGAATGGTAATATTCCTCTCCTGCCAAACTAAAACTCGCGACAGCCCCCAACGCCATCAGCCACGCTTTAGGGTTCAAAAACTGCAACAACCATCCCTGATAAAGTCGGACTGGCTTGGGAGGCGCGATATTTGTTTCCAGCTTTTCATAAGCCGCCGTCGCAATTTTCCACGCCAGCCAAAGCAGATAGGCGCTACCAAGCACTTTGAGGATAAAATGCAAAGACGGGTAAAGTAGGATCAAGCCGCCAACACCAAAGGCCACCAATAACAAGATGCTTTGCATTCCCAGCATAATGCCGAGCATTAACCACAGAGAACGGAAAAAGCCAAAATTGGCGCCGGAGGTCGTTAACAGCATGTTATTTGGCCCAGGTGTAATCGCCGCAACCCAGAGAAAACCCAACATCGAGATAAATAAACTCAGTTCCATGAAATGGGCTCCTCTCGCCCGACAACCGTGATGTCATACCGTTTTTGATAGATGGTTATTTGCAAAAAATAACGATTAACTAGCAGTATCGAAGCTAACAGTGTGATATTGATCGCACAAGATCTGACAACAAGATTTTCTTTACATTATGTATGATGTTTTTCGCCCACTTAGCGGTGCCAGTAATCCCCACGTTCAAACGCTATTGCCGCGACTGATAAGACGTAAAGCCCAATTACAGCCGGTCTGGCAATGCCTCGACCTGCCCGACGGCGACTTTGTCGATCTGGCCTGGAGCGAAGACCCAAATCAAGCCCGAAACAAACCGCGAGTGGTACTGTTTCATGGCTTGGAAGGCAATTTCCATAGCCCTTATGCCCACGGTTTATTACACGCCTGCCGACAGCATGGCTGGTTGGCCGTTATCATGCATTTTCGCGGATGCAGTGGTAAACCCAATCGAATGAAACGCATCTATCATTCTGGTGAAACTGAAGATGCCAGCTATTTTCTACATTGGTTGCAGACGACTTACGGCAAGGTCGCAACGGCCGCTGTCGGTATTTCTCTCGGTGGCAACATGTTAGCCTGTTTGCTGGAAAAACAGGGCGATCGGTGTTTGCTATCTGCGGCCGTGATCGTATCAGCCCCGCTGATGCTGGAGCCTTGTAGCCGACGGATGGAACACGGGTTCTCTCGAGTTTATCAGCACTACTTATTACGTCAGTTAAAGCAAAACGCGACGCGTAAACTGCTCGCCTATCCCGATACGCTGCCCGTCCAATTAGCGCAATTAAAGAAAATTAAACAGCTACGCGAATTTGATGATGTGATTACTTCACGAGCACACGGTTTTCATGACGCGGCAGATTATTATCGCCGCTGTAGTGCGCTACCCTTGTTATCACAGGTAAAAAAACCATTACTGATTATCCATGCCAAAGACGATCCGTTCATGACCCGAGAGGTCATCCCCAATATTTCCCTATTACCTTCTAATATTGAATATCAGTTGACAGATCATGGCGGACACGTCGGTTTTGTCAGCGGTACGCTTCTCAAACCGGAAATGTGGCTGGAGAAACGTATACCAAACTGGCTTGCCCCTCATCTGGGCAGTGCACTTTCTGGATCGCTTCATTCTGGAGAAACATCGTGATTATTCCCTGGCAACAACTCGATCCTGAAACGCTGGATAACCTCATCCAATCATTCGTCCTACGCGAAGGGACCGATTATGGTGAGGAAGAACGCACCCTGGAACAAAAAGTCGCCGACGTTCGCCGACAGTTAGCATCTGGCGAAGTGGTTCTGGTCTGGTCTGAATTGCATGAAACGATCAACATCATGCCACGCGGTCAATTTAACGTCGGTGAACATCAGTCGTATTAGACGAATAAACATGCTAAAACAATGTCTATCGCGGTTGATGACAAACCTTATTTCCCCGCTATCCTCATACGGGCTGAGCATTTTTATTTAGGTAATACGTTGATATCAGGAAGATTCCTGTCTACACAGGAAGGGCTGATTGGGTCCGGTACTGTCAATAATCACCACGTTGTCATCAGGCTATTATCCATTCCTTCTTCTGATGACGTTTGGTCTGTGAGATAGCCACACGGACAAGCGCCACCACCACGGAGTCATGCATCTCATGTCAGATAAGCATCCAATTATTGCGGTAACAGGCTCCAGCGGAGCGGGAACCACCACCACCAGCCTGGCCTTTCGCAAGATTTTTCAGCAACTGAACATGCAGGCGGCGCAACTGGAAGGGGACAGTTTTCATCGCTATACCCGACCAGAAATGGATATGGCTATCCGCAAAGCTCGTGATTTGGGTCGACATATTAGCTATTTTGGCCCGGAAGCCAACGATTTCAGCCTGTTGGAACAATCTTTCATCGAATATGGTCAGCATGGACGGGGGCAAACCCGGAAATACCTTCATACCTATGATGAAGCGATTCCCTACAATCAGGTTCCCGGTACCTTTACGCCATGGGAACCGATGCCTGCGCCAACCGACGTGCTATTTTACGAAGGGTTACATGGCGGCGTGGTCACTGAACAGCACAACGTCGCTCAACATGTTGACCTGCTGGTTGGCGTCGTGCCAATTGTCAATCTGGAGTGGATCCAAAAATTGATTCGTGACATCAATGAACGGGGCCATTCGCGTGAAGCCGTCATGGATTCAGTTGTCCGTTCGATGGAAGACTATATTAGCTACATCACGCCACAGTTTTCACGCACGCACATAAACTTCCAGCGCGTTCCCACGGTGGATACATCCAACCCCTTTGCTGCCAAATCTATTCCCTCTCTGGATGAAAGCTTCGTGGTGATCCATTTCCAGGGACTGGATAATATTGATTACCCCTATCTGCTCGCGATGCTACAGGGATCGTTTATTTCTCATATCAATACCCTCGTCGTCCCTGGCGGGAAAATGGGGCTGGCGATGGAATTGATCATGGCGCCACTGGTACAACGCCTGCTGGAAGGAAAAAAGATCGAGTGAACGGTCAGCGGCACAACAACAATGTTTCGTACCGCTGTGGGAGGCGCACATCAGGCCGGGTAAATCACGCGATATTCCTGACTTCATGGCTATGCGTAACATTGACAACCTTATCCAACATTAACGCCACTGAGCAGTATTTCTCAGCAGACAACGTTACTGCCCTTTCCACCGCTTTATCCGTTAATGCTTTTCCCGTGACCATAAAATGCAGATTAATATGCGTAAACAAGCGAGGGGATTCCGTTCTGCGTTCCGAAGTCAGTTTCACTTCACAATCGATAACATCGTAACGTCCTTTCTGTAAAATCGATACCACATCAATCGCGCTACAACTGCCTACCGACATCAAAACCATCTCCATCGGGCTCGGCGCTTTATCACCCGCATTACCATCCATCAAAATCTGATGCCCTGATGAGGATTCGCCCAGAAACGTTAATCCTTCCACCCATTTAACCCGTGCCTGCATAGTGCCTCCACTAAAAAATTTTTGAAAATTTATACCGTTACTATACAAAAAAAGATGATAACCAGACCTTTGTCATGCTGAAGCGAGACAACACAAGACACTTCCTTCAAGCTGTGTTAAAAACGAAGGTAGAATCTGCCTGTTCTGGACAAACTCAGATACAAGGAAGATGATGGCGTCGCCAGATATTCGGTTCCAGTATATTCCCTGACGTCATTCTGCCTACACGGATTTTGACTTTTTAGCAGTAAATACGCCGTACAGGGAACTCTGAGCCCTGTAATTTGCGCAGTGAATTACAACAGAGGATGATAGCGAATGGTTCTCGGCAAACCGCAAACAGACCCAACTCTCGAATGGTTCCTTTCTCATTGCCATATCCATAAGTATCCATCGAAGAGCACGCTGATTCACCAAGGTGAAAAAGCAGAAACGCTTTACTACATCGTGAAAGGCTCCGTCGCAGTGCTGATCAAAGATGAAGAAGGCAAAGAAATGATTCTCTCTTATCTTAATCAGGGGGATTTTATCGGCGAACTTGGCCTGTTTGAAGAAGGTCAGGAGCGTAGTGCTTGGGTTCGCGCAAAAACGGCTTGTGAAGTCGCTGAAATCTCTTATAAGAAATTTCGGCAACTGATTCAGGTCAACCCTGATATCCTGATGCGTTTGTCCGCACAAATGGCAAGCCGCTTGCAGGTGACGTCAGAAAAAGTGGGTAACCTGGCTTTCCTTGATGTAACAGGCCGTATTGCCCAAACGCTGTTAAACCTGGCAAAACAACCGGATGCCATGACTCACCCGGATGGCATGCAAATAAAAATTACTCGTCAGGAAATTGGACAAATTGTTGGTTGCTCACGTGAAACCGTGGGCCGCATTCTGAAAATGTTGGAAGACCAGAATCTGATCTCCGCACATGGCAAAACGATTGTCGTTTACGGCACTCGTTAATCCCATCTTTAACCGATAAAAAAAGCGTGAAGGCGACTTCACGCTTTTTTTACGCTCTCATGATGACACGCATCAATCGGCGGCATTCACCACGCACTCGACGGCCTTCGCAAACTTCGCCATTCCTTGTTCAATATCATCCATCTCAATGACCAATGAGGGAACAAAACGAATCACATTCGGGCCTGCCATCAACACCATAACCCCTTGCTCCGTTGCCGCTGCCAAAAAGTCATGCGCTCGGCCATGCCACTCCGGTGTCAACTCTGCCCCTATCAATAATCCCATGCCGCGAATTTGCTCGAAAATACCATACTGCTGGTTAATTTTTTCCAACTCACGGACGAACTTATCATGGCGCTCAGCCACGCCAGACAGCACTTCTGGCGTATTAATTGTATCCAATGCAGCTTCCGCTACAGCACAAGCCAGTGGATTGCCACCGTACGTCGTGCCATGCACACCCACCGTCATCACTGAAGCAATTTCTTCAGTTGTCAGCATGGCGCTGATCGGAAAACCACCGCCCAACGCTTTTGCCGTCGTTAAGATATCTGGCGTAATACCGTAATGCATATAGGTAAATAACTTGCTCGTTCTACCCATTCCACTTTGGACTTCATCAAACACCAATAACGCATGATGTTGATCGCATAGCTCGCGCACGCCCTGCAAAAACTCCTGCGTTGCCGGGGTGATCCCCCCTTCACCTTGCACGGGTTCCAGCACGACAGCACAGGTGTGATCATCCATCACGGCCTTAACCGCTGCCAGATCGTTAAAAGGAACATGCACGATATCCGCTGGTTTTGGCCCGAAACCATCTGCATATTTAGGCTGTCCGCCAACCGAAACGGTAAACAGCGTACGGCCATGGAATGCATTGTAGAAGGCGATGATCTTGGTTTTATACGGGCTATGACGTTTGATCGCATAGTGACGGGCTAGCTTAAAAGCGGCTTCATTCGCCTCAGCCCCTGAATTCACAAAAAACACGCGATCGGCAAAAGTGGCATCAATCAATTTGCTGGCGAGACGTAACGCTGGTTCGTTGGTAAAAATATTGCTGGTATGCCACAGTTGTTCTCCCTGCTGCTTCAATGCAGCAACCAGCGCGGGATGACAATGCCCCAGAGCAGTAACAGCAATGCCACCGGAAAAATCAATATATTCCCGCCCTTGCTGGTCCCACACCCTGCTGCCTTTACCTTTTACCGGCACAAATTGCGCAGGTGCATAAACCGGCAGAATTACTTTATCGTGAGTATCTCTTGTTACTGCTTTATTCGCTGTTGCCATTTGCTGCCTCGTTCTGATATCGCATCATTCAGAATGAAAATATAGTCACTAAATATGCATAAAAAATCAAACACAGGCAATATTAAATCATCTATTCAAAGCAATTACTTTCTATACGCTTAGATTTTAAGAAAATTATCCAGAAGCTGATGCCCCTGCTGACTCAAGATACTTTCAGGATGAAACTGGACTCCCTCTAAGGGCAGTGAACAATGTCGGATCCCCATAATTTCATCACGTTCACCGTTACGTTCACTCCACGCCGTAACTTCAAAACAATCGGGCAACGACGCAGCTTCAATAATAAGAGAATGATAACGAGTAACCGTCAGCGGTTGAGCCAAACCGGCAAAAACACCGGTATCATTGTGTGCAATTGCCGAGGTTTTCCCATGCATCACCTGCCGCGCTCGCACCACTCGCGCACCAAATCCCTGCCCCATCGCCTGATGCCCAAGACATACACCTAGAATTGGTAGTTTACCCGCAAAGTGTCGAATCGCGGCCAGCGAAATACCGGCTTCATCCGGCGTACATGGCCCTGGAGAAATCACCAGCCGTTCTGGTGCCAGTCGTTCAATCTCTTGCAACGTCAATTCATCATTACGCTTCACCACAACTTGCGTACCAAGCTCACAGAAGTATTGATACAGGTTGTAGGTAAAGGAGTCATAGTTATCGATAATTAGCAGCATATTTCATTTAACTTATTGATAATTTAGAATGATTCAATACTCGCCAATTATTTAGACATCATTTTCATAAGGCAAGAACGAGTACAAGCGATGGTATCCATAATCCATCGTATCACGCTGATGTCTTCCTGAAGCGCCGGGGTTACACCAGTAAACCGATCAAAAAAGGCCACGCAAGTGGCCTTCTATGGTTTTCTCAGTGGCTCAATAATCTATCATGGCTGCACTTTCGCCGACTGAATCACGATAGGCGCAGTTGGCACATTCTGATAAGGCCCGACGTTCTTCGTTGGCACCTGAGAAATCTTATCGACAACGTCCATCCCCTTCACCACTTTACCGAACACGGCGTAGCCGAAATCACGCTGGCCGTGATCGAGGAACGCATTGTCTGCAACGTTGATAAAGAATTGGCTGGTCGCGCTATCCTTCTCTGCGGTACGCGCCATCGAGATCGTACCGCGTTGGTTACGCAGACCGTTATCGGCTTCATTCTTAATCGGCGCATTCGTCGCTTTCTGGCTCATTTCGCCAGAAAAACCACCGCCCTGCACCATAAAGCCAGGGATCACACGGTGAAATGTCGTTCCGTTGTAAAAGCCGTTGTTAACGTACTCAACAAAATTTTTCACCGAAATCGGTGCTTTTTGATTATCTAAAGACAGTTCGATATTGCCCGCAGACGTCGTCAACAGTACACGCGTAGTGGTGTCAGAAGCCGCAAAGGCGGGAGAAAATGCCGTCAGTGAAATAAGGGCTGCCGCGGCAACCAGAGTACGTTTGAACATGAGAATTCCTTTTTGAAGAGGCCGACTACAGAAAGCGTAGTGATTGTAAGTATCCACACTCTTCAACGCTACCCATTTACCTTTTTTTACGTATAAAAGTCTGTTCGTAACCAACTGTGAGCGAAAACCTGTGCAAAGGATAAAAAAAGGGCCGATTGCTCGGCCCCTATGATGATTATCGCGCAGCGTATCTAGTCCGTACGCATCTAGCCCATGCGCTCCGAGCGTATCGCCAGATCGCGACTGTACTGACGACTGGCATCCACCAGCATTGAGGTATAGGCATCCTTCGGCACATCGCTGGTCAGGTCGTCCGTTTCCAGCGTTTCCAGTATCTTGCCGTACTGCATCACCGCCACTTTATGACACAAATGGGAAATCACGCCCAAATCGTGCGTCACCATCAGGTAGGTCAGCTTTTCCTGCTGCTGCAACTCCATAAGCAGGTTGAGAATTTCCGCCTGCACCGACACATCCAGCGCCGACGTTGGCTCATCCAACAGCAGCACTCTCGGTTCCAGAATCAGCGCCCGAGCAATCGCCACGCGCTGGCGCTGCCCACCAGAGAGTTGATGCGGATAGCGGCGACGAAATTGCGTTCCCAACCCCACTTTATCCAGCAAGCTATCGATGCGATCGTCACGATCGTCAAAGCGATGGATCGACAGCGGTTCTTCCAGAATGGATTCCACCGTATGACGAGGATGCAGCGACCCATAGGGATCCTGAAACACCATCTGCACCTGACGGCAACGCGCCTGATCGATCCGGTGCGCCAGCTTCTGTCCGTTGATCGCCAACGCGCCTTCCCAATGATTAAACAGCCCAGCCAGACACTTCAGCACCGTCGTTTTACCAGAACCAGATTCACCCACCAGACCAAAAATGTCGCCATCATTGACGGTGAGATTCACATCGTACAACACCTGATTCGCTGTGCTGCCCTGACCAAACGAGAGATTCAGGTTATTCACTTCGATCATCGGCTTATGCTGATGCATTGCTTCAGTTGCCATGATTATCCCCTTTATCCATTGATCCAGGCCGGATCGCGATTCATCACTGGCAAGCGCGGACGTCGATTGTCGATATCCGGCAGTGAATTTAACAACCCGCGCGTATACGGATGCTGCGCGTTGTCCAGATCGGCGGCGGCAATCGACTCCACGACACGTCCGGCATACATCACCAGCACCCGATCGCAGAAGCTACGCACCAGATTGATGTCGTGACTGATGAAAATCAGCCCTAAACCACGCTCACTCACCAGATCGTCCAACATCGCCAGCACCTGCAAACGCACGGACACATCCAGCGCCGAGGTTGGTTCATCGGCAATCACGATTTCGGGTTCGGTAATCAGCATCATCGCAATCATGATGCGCTGCCCCTGCCCGCCCGAAATTTCATGGGGATACAAATTGTAGACACGCTCTGGCTGACGAATACGCACCACGTCCAGCATCGCCATGACTTTTGCCTTCGCTTCGCGATGCGACACCTTATGGTGCGCCAGATAGGCCTCGGCAATCTGATCGCCGACGCAGACTACCGGGTTCAACGAATATTTTGGGTCCTGCATAATCATGGAGATACGCTTGCCGCGAATCTGACGCATCCGCGCCTCATCCGCTTTCAGCAGGTCGGTATCGCCGAAACGCAGTTTATCCGCCGTAATCCGTGCGCTATGCGGATGCAGTTGCAACAACGCACGGCCGACCGTCGATTTGCCGGAGCCAGATTCACCGACAATCGCCAGCTTTTCACAGCCCAAAGTGAAGGACACACCGCGCACAGCATCTGTCACGGCACCACGGTTCACGAAGCTTACCCGCAGATTTTCCACTTCCATCAGGGGCGAGCTTCCCGGCACACGTTGAGAAGACTTATTCAGTTCTGGGATCGAGGATGTCACGTAGGCCGTCTCCAAGGAAGTTGAACGCCAGGCTGTTAATCAAAATCGCCAGCCCCGGAATAGTTACTAACCACCAGCACTCCATCATGTAACGACGACCCGCAGAGATCATCGCGCCCCATTCAGGATCGGGCGGCTGTGCCCCCAACCCCAGAAAGCCCAGACCCGCCGCGGTCAGAATGATGCCCGCCATATTCATGGTGATACGAATAATCACCGACGGCAGACACAGCGGCACAATGTGGTGCAGCAGGATGCGAATAGACGATGCCCCTTGCAGCTTCACGGCAGACACAAAGTCCGCGTGACGCAGCGACAGCGTTTCCGCCCTTGCCAGACGAGCAATCGGCGGCCAGGCCGTCAGCGTAATCGCAATCACCACATGCTCCAGACCTGGGCCAAGTGCCGCAACGAACGCCAGCGCCAACACCAGGCTGGGGAACGAAATGAAGATATCGGTGATACGCATCAGGATGGTATCGACAATCCCGCCGTAATACCCAGCCACCACGCCCAGCGCCAGCCCGATAGGCCCAACGGTGACGGACACCAGCGCCACGATATACAGCGTGATACGTGAGCCATAGACCAGACGGCTAAACACATCGCGCCCAAACTCGTCAGTGCCAAAGTAGTGCGCCGCACTCGGGGCTTGTAACGCGTTAGCCAAGTCCTGTACCAACGGATCGTGCGTGGCGATCCACGGGGCGAAAATGGCAACCAGCATCAACATCAGCACAATCGCAGAACCAATCGCGGTCAGCGGATTGCGCAGCATCGTCAAGAGAAACCCGCCGATTCGCGCCCCGCGTAGCCGCAAGCGGCTCACGCGTTTTTCCGGCGGTGTCCGCATTACCGATTCGCGAGTGACCGGTTGCTCAGAGGAAATATTCATGCGTTCGTCCTCGGATCAAAGATTTGATACAACATGTCCGACAGCAGGTTAAGCGTCACGAAGATCAACCCAACTAGCAGCACACACCCCATCACCGCGTTCATATCCCCCAGCAGCAGGCTGCCTGTCAGATAGGAACCAAAGCCCGGCCATGAAAAGACCGTTTCAATCAGCACCGCCCCTTCCAGCAGCGAGCCATACGCCAGCGCGACCACCGTCAGAAGCTGAACCAGAATATTGCGAAACGCGTGCGCCCAGACAACACGGAACTCAGATAGCCCTTTCACTCGTGCGGTAATAATGTATTCCTGTGAAAGCTGCGCCAGCATGAAGCTGCGCGTCATACGGCTGATATAGGCCAGCGAGTGGAAACCGAGAATCGTGGCCGGCAGCACCAGATGATTCAGTGCGCTGCGGAATACATCCCACTCACCCGCCAGCAGCGAATCCACCAGCAGCAGACCGGTACGGTTTTCCACCAGACCGTCGTAAGCCATATCCACCCGTCCGGCACCACCGACCCAGTTCAGCCAGGCATAGAACACCAGCAGCCCCATCATCCCGACCCAAAATATCGGGGTGGAATAACCGGCCAGACTGATAAAACGCACCACGTAATCCGCCCACTTGCCTCGTCGCGCCGCAGCCAGCACACCGAGCGGCACACCCAGACCCGCACCGACGATAATCGCCATCGTCGCCAACTCAACGGTTGCCGGGAAGACGCGAATAATGTCATCCATCACCGGTCGTCCGGTCAGGAGCGCATTGCCCAGATCCCCATGCATCAGAGAATTGAAGTAAATAAAGAACTGCACATACAGTGGCTTATCCAACCCAAGCTGTTGGTAAACCTGTTGATAGGTACTTTGGTCGGCATCCTGCCCGACAATCGCCAGAACGGGATCGATTGGCATCACGCGGCCGATCACGAAGGTCAGGATCAATAACCCGAACAGCGTGACGATCACCTGCAACAGACGTTTTGCCAAACGACGCAGTACTCCACCCGGCTTGATCCAATCAGACAAAACCATGATCTTTCTCCCGATATCCTGGTTAGCGGCGACAGCAAGCCACCACTCACGCGGTTATCTTTTTTAACGTATCCGATCGGGATGATTAGCCAAAAACGTGTCGGCTAATCATCCGGTTTAACGTATGGACACTAGCGCTGTTTATACACCTCGCGCAGATGCGTCGTGGAAGACGGATGCGGCACATAGCCTTTCACGTCCTTACGCAACACCACAGAATCAATCATCTGCGACACCGGAATAATGGCCGGGAACAGTTCTTCATAACGATTCTGTACGTCGATATACATCTGCTTCTGTTTCTGAGGATCTTTCTCTAACAACGCCTGATCGATCATGTCGTTCAAGGGTTTATCGTAGAAAGAGGTGCGCCAGCCCTGGAAGTTGGTCAGTTTGGCTTCGTCGCTGTTATTCGGATTGTAAACAACAGAACGCAGGCTGGAGTGAGGGTGCGGGTCAACGCCACCACCACCGCGGCCAACCAGCATATCGAAGTTACGATCGCGCATCGCGCCGTAAACCTGATTACCGGTACCGGAGATGATTTTGGCTTTGATGCCCGCCTGTGCCAGCGTGGACTGCACCGATGTCGCCAGGTTCAGGAACGGCTGATCGGAGAGAACACGCAGTGTAGTTTCAAATCCATTGGGGTAGCCAGCCTCAGCCAGCAGAGCCTTAGCACGGGGTACGTCCAGTTTGTAACCGGGATTAGGCAACGTGGCATCCATACCAGCCTGAATCGGACGCTGATGATAAAAACCATAGCCCGGCATAACAGTCTTATTGATGCCATCGTAATCAATGAGATAACGAACCGCTTCACGCACTTTCGGTTTAGCAAAGTCTTCATTTTTCAGACTCATTGCCACGTAGTACAGCGTGCCTTTTTTCACCTCATCAACCACAACGTCTTTATCTTGCTTCAGCGCATTGATATCCGGCACCGACATCCCAGAAGCCACGTCAATGTCGCCTTTTTCAATCATCAGGCGCAGCGCCTGTGATTCTGTCATATGGCGGAAAATCACACGCCGCATTTTGGCGTCGCCCTGCCAGTTGTTCTCCACTTTACTGATGCGCAGCACGTCTTTCGCCTGCCACACGTCCAGCTTGAACGGGCCAGAACCCGCTTCATTGGTGGTCAGCCAGCCATTGCCCCAGTCGCCATTTTTCTCATGCTTCATGACGGTTTTGCTGTCCAGCACCGAACCACTGCCCAACGTTGCCAGTGAGTAGATCACCAGTTTAGGGTCGTTCGGTTTTGGCAACTCGATTTCAACGGTATGGTCATCTTTGGCACGGATCATTTTCTCCACGTTTTCCGCCGTGAAACCGTAGGATTTCCACGTGGTAGCCTGCGCCATGTTGAGGTTGAGCAGACGCTTCATCGACCAGGCGAAATCTTGCGCCGTCACGGGGTTGCCGGAATGGAATTTGGCGTTATCCACCAGATTGAACGTAATGACCTTACCGTCATCACTGACGCTCCAGCTTTTCGCCAGAGAAGGCAGAATGTTGCTCAGGTTCGCGGGGTCCAGCACCACCAGTGAGTCATAAAGGTTAACGATAATGCCCACCACCTCATTACCGGTCATAGCGGCCGGGTCAAGTGAGAGCATGTTGTTCATATTCATCCCGACAATCAGCTGATCGTCAGGCGTTTTTGCCGATAGAATGGCTGGCGTAGCAGCCATGCAGAGTGAACCTAACAGCAGGGTACGGAGTATTGCGCGTGCTTTCATCATTCTTCTCCAGGTATTGGAAGCGTGGAAGACGACAACTTTTTATTTTTTAGGGAATACAATCTTTCAGATCGGGCGAAAATTTACTCTTTGCTTAGGGTGTGCTCCTCAATCCAGTCAAAATTAATGTCTTCTCCCAGCCCCGGACGTTGCGGCAGATGCACAAAACCCTCGTTATCCATCGGATCGACAATGGAATTCAGATAAGCAGCAGGTTCATCGTAATCGAGGAAAGGATGCAGCAGACCGCGCTCATACCAGCGGCAGTTTTTGATCGCCCCAACGACGTTGAGGTTTGGCGCGCCGTTACCGTGAATTTCACAATCCATACCGAAGGATTCCGCCAGGCTAGCGACTTTCAGACACGGCCAGAGACCGCCAACACCCTGCACACCCGCGCGTAAAATGTCACAGGCGCCTTCTTTCACCCAGTCAGCACGGCTGAAGTATTTCCCTGACAGGCTTTCCGGCCCGATAACATCAATATCCAGGCTCTTGGTCAGCCAGCTGTAAGACGCCATGCTCTGTTCTTCCATCGGTTCTTCAAACCAGGTGAAATCGAGCTTTTGTAGTTCACGGCCGATATACAGCGCATCACTGCGGCTGTACCAGTGGTAACCATCCAGCATCAGGCAGATATCAGGGCCGACGGCTTCACGTACTGCGGCACAGGCTTTCACGTCCATTTTCGGGCTAGGGGCGAACGACACTGGTGGCATCCAGGTATGCAACTTGATGGCTTTATAGCCGCGCTGCACCAGCTTTTCGGCAAATTGACCGTATTCCTCCGGCGTCGATAAGCCACCTTCCAGTTCGTCACCACACATGGTGCTGCCATAAGCCGGGACTTTTTCACGATAGCCGCCGAGCAGTTTATGCACCGGCATGTTCAATGCTCGACCTTGCAGATCCCACAAAGCGGACTCGACAATCGACAGTGCACGATCGGTCAATTGGTTAGCGCTACCACGCTGCCAGTGCACCAGATCCTGCCAGAGGCGCTCACGATCGAACGGATTTTGCCCAATCAGCACCTTGCGGAAGAAAGCATTAACAATATGAGGACGAACCACTTCCGGCGGAGCAAAAGCGTAACCTTTTTGGCCGTCATCTGCCGTGATGGTTAACAGCGCCATCTTGGCCTGATTTTCAGGTCCCGGGTGTGAATGGCCTGCACTATCGGAAACCCGACGAGTGGGATAATGAAAGACGGTGACATCAATTGATTCTATTTTCACGTTATTACCTGCCTCGATGTTTAACACAACTCATGTACACAATTTGCGGTACTAAACCGCATTAATCATTAAAGAATAACTCTGCTGTATGCGCTGGAATAGGTAGATAAAAAACGCTGGTATTCTTCTGGTTCGACCATATAAGGCGATCGACATCACAAAAAAGAAACCACGTGCTAATTAAAAAAAAATGGTGTTTTACTTTCAATTATTAAGGTTGTTGTAGCGTTAGTCATTAGGCAACTTCTTTCATATAAAGAAATTATGTCGCGGATAATTATGCAATTGCACATAATATTGTGAGCATTATCACCAGAAAAATCATATTTGCTTACATCCTGCTGCGGTAGCATGGCCCTCTCGCTTACCCCAGAGCGTTATCACAAAGACAAAACACAATCCGTTGCGATATATCAAACCGATATGATCAATAGCCATGTACAAATTAGGCCGTTGTTTTTTAAAGGGCGTTGAACGCCGTCACCGAATCAATAAGCTGCCTTCGACCATTGCGGTGGTGGCTCTTAACCTGAGAAGAGGCACACATGGATTACCTGCCAATATTCTGTCAGTTACACGATAAACACTGTTTATTGGTAGGCGGAGGGGAAATTGCTGAACGAAAAGCCCGTTTACTGTTAGAGGCAGGAGCGATTGTCACGGTGAACGCCATCAGCTTCAATGTACAGTTTATCGCCTGGCAGGCAGAAGGACGGGTCACACTGGCGCAGGAAAGTTTTAATCCCGCATTACTAAATCACGTATGGCTGGCAATTGCGGCGACCAATGACCATGAGGTTAATCAGCTAGTTTATGAATGCGCCACTGCTCGACGTATTTTTTGCAATGTGGTCGACGACGCACAAAATGCAAGTTTTATCATGCCTTCAATCATCGATCGTTCTCCTTTAATGGTTGCGGTATCGTCTGGTGGTAACGCACCGGTTCTGGCACGACTGCTACGTGAAAAACTGGAAAGCACATTGCCCCAACATCTTGGGAAATTGGCTTCTCTGGCAGGAAGGTTGCGACAACGTGTACAAAACCGTTTTCAACACGCAGGCTCTCGCCGCCGATTCTGGGAAAAACTCTTCGCACACGATAGGTTGGCACAAGCGCTGGCAAATAACGACCCGGTCAGCGAACAGCAGTTAACCGAACAGCTTTTTTCCGCCCCACTGGATGACAAAGGCGAAGTGGTGCTGGTCGGTGCTGGCCCCGGAGATGTTGGACTGCTCACACTCAAAGCCTTACAACAATTACAGCAGGCTGACGTTGTCGTTTATGACCGACTCGTCTCCAGCGAGATAGTAAACCTGATCCGACGCGAGGCAGAGCGTATCTTTGTCGGTAAAACGTCTGGTTATCACACTATCCCACAGGAGCAGATTAACCAGCTTCTGGAAGAAAAAGCACGAGCCGGTAAACGAGTGGTTCGCCTAAAAGGTGGAGATCCTTTTATTTTTGGCCGCGGAGCGGAAGAGTTAGAACATTTACAGCAGGCGGGCATTCCTTTTTCCGTGGTACCTGGCATTACCGCGGCCTCTGGCTGTGCAGCTTACAGCGGTATTCCACTCACTCATCGCAATCACTCTCAAGGCGTAAGGCTGATCACCGGCCACGTTCGACATGATTCCGAACTCGACTGGTCTAGCCTTGCGGGAGAAAAACAAACGCTGGTGTTCTATATGGGACTTCAGCAAGCAGAACATATCCAGAGTAACTTGCTGGAACAGCAATTGCCCGAGACGATCCCGGTGGCAATAATTGAAAATGGGACATCGCCTACTCAACGCGTCTTTACTGGTCAGCTTTCACAGCTTAGCGAGCTGGCAAAACAGGCGGCGAGCCCAAGCCTGATTATCATAGGCAGCGTCGTTGGTCTGAGAGAAAAACTGGACTGGTTTGCCCATACATCCGAGTAATACACTCCGAGTCACGATGCCTTGAGGATGAACTGAATCAGGAGGCCATGGCCTCCTGATGATTTTCACGTTTACGGGCGAGAAACAAATCCAACCGCATCGTACACTTTCTTCAAGGTTTCCTGCGCACGGGCACTCGCTTTTTCCGCGCCTTCACGCATAACCTGTTGCAGGAAAGCTTCATCGTTACGGAAACGGTGATAGCGTTCTTGCAGTTCAGACAGCATACCGGAGACAGCATCCGCTACCGCACCTTTCAGGTGACCATACATCTGGCCGCTAAATTCCTGTTCCAGTTCTGGGATGGTTTTACCCGTCACGCCAGACAGAATATCCAACAGGTTCGATACTCCCGCTTTATTCGCCACGTCATAGCGAACGACTGGCGGCTCGTCAGAATCCGTCACGGCACGTTTGATCTTCTTCACTACCGACTTCGGATCTTCCAGCAGTCCGATCACGTTATTACGGTTATCGTCAGACTTGGACATCTTCTTGGTCGGTTCCAGCAACGACATCACGCGCGCACCGGATTTTGGAATGAACGGCTCCGGCACTTTGAAAATGTCGCCATACAGACCGTTAAAGCGCTGACCGACGTCGCGGCTCAGTTCCAGATGCTGTTTCTGATCTTCGCCTACAGGCACTTGATTCGTTTGATACAGCAGGATATCCGCCGCCATCAATACTGGGTAATCGAACAGACCCGCGTTGATATTCTCTTCATAACGCGCGGATTTATCCTTGAACTGCGTCATGCGGCTCAGTTCGCCGAAATACGCATAGCAGTTCAGGATCCAGCTCAGTTGGCTGTGCTCAGGCACATGGGACTGAACAAAAATGGTGCTCTTTTTCGGATCGATGCCACAAGCCAGATAGAGCGCCAGCGTATCCAGCGTCGCTTTTCTCAGCGCATGCGGATCCTGACGAACCGTAATAGCATGCAGGTCAACAATGCAATAGATGCAATCGTAATCATCTTGCATATTCACCCACTGACGTAGCGCCCCCATGTAGTTACCAATGGTCAATTCACCAGACGGTTGTGCTCCGCTAAATACAATGGGTTTGCTCATACTAAGGGTTCCTGATTTTTTGAAGATGACGGCCCGATTAGGGGCAAAATATCGGCAAAACGATCCAGCACGATATCTGGATGACTCAGTTCGATCGCTTCACCATAGTTATAGCCATAAGTCATACCGACACAGGGACAACCGGCCGCCTGAGAGGCCTGTATATCATTGCGAGAATCGCCGACAAACAGCAATTCACTGGCGTGTAGCCCCAGTTTACCTAGCACTAGGTACAATGGCGCAGGGTGCGGTTTTTTCACGATAACATCATCGCCACCGATGATAAGCGAAAAGTATTCACCGATCCCCAGTTCAGACAACAGCGGTGCGACGAACGGCGTCGGTTTATTGGTCACGACCGCCATTGGTACTCCCTGCTGGGCCAAATGCGCTAATGTTTCCTTCACCTGTGGGAAAAGCGAACTACCGCTGTCAACCGTTTCAGCGTAATAGCGATCGAACAAGGCCCGGGTTTCATTCAGACACTGTGCCGTGGGTTCAATACCAGCCCAACGCAATGCCCGTTCAACCAACACGTCCGCACCATTGCCAATCCAGGTAGCGACTTTCGCGTCACCCGCAGCCGGAAGAGAAAGAGCTTCGAGCGTTTTATCCACCGCTGCCGCCAACCCCGGTAGACTATTAATCAACGTGCCATCCAAATCGAATGCCAGCCCACGGATCGACATCATGTCAGTCATGGTTCACCTTAGCCAATTCACCACGCATCTGTTCAATAACCGCACGGTAATCAGGTGCGCTAAAAATTGCCGACCCCGCGACAAACATATCCGCTCCCGCCGCCGCAATAGCGCTAATGTTATCAACCTTAACTCCGCCATCTACTTCAAGCCGGATGTCATACCCGCTGTCGTCAATCAACTTGCGTACCTGACGTAATTTATCCAACGTTCCTGGAATAAAGGATTGACCACCAAAGCCCGGATTCACGGACATCAGCAAAATGATATCCAGCTTATCCATGACGTAATCGAGGTAACTTAGCGGTGTCGCCGGGTTGAAAACCAGTCCTGCTTTACAGCCAAGATCTTTGATTAACTGTAAAGAGCGATCGATATGTTCCGATCCTTCGGGATGGAAAGTGATAAAGCTCGCCCCGGCTTTGGCAAAATCAGGAATAATACGATCGACCGGTTTCACCATCAGATGAACATCAATCGGGGCCGTTATCCCATAGTCTCGTAACGATTTCAGCACCAGGGGACCGATAGTCAGATTCGGGACATAATGATTGTCCATCACATCAAAGTGCACGACATCGGCTCCGGCGGCCAACACATTGGCAGTATCTTCACCGAGTCGGGCAAAATCAGCCGATAAAATAGATGGGGCGATTAAAAACGGTTTCATTCGATTCTCCAAACGATAGAGTCTGAGCTTCCGCTACCGGATTTTCTGCTTTAACAAAAATGAGTTAACAATACAGCGCCAGCAATTCGTTTACTTTACTACGACCCAGAATATTACGACTAATGGTTCGACGCGCTTTAACCACATAAAGTGACGCATCCTGATACCATTCACGGGTCAGTACCGTATCGTGATTGGAAATCAACACAGGGATTTGGCTCTCAACCGACAGACGATGCGCCAATCTGGCCAGATTCTGTTGATCGACATGATTGAAGTTATTGGTGTGATAAGCCGTGAAATTTGCGGTTGCCGACAAGGGGGCATAAGGCGGATCGCAATAAATAACAGAACCCGGCTCCGCTTTTGTCAACGTCTGATTATAGTGCTCGCAAACAAACGTCGCGCTCTTAGCCTTGAACGCAAACCAGCGAATTTCCTCTTCGGGGAAATAAGGTTTCTTGTAACGTCCGAACGGTACATTGAATTCGCCGCGCATGTTATAGCGGCACAGACCGTTATAGCAATGACGGTTCAGATAAAGGAACAATACCGCTCGACGATAGGCATCCGTACACAGGTTGAACTCTTCGCGTAACAGATAGAACGTCGTTGATGTATTGACTTCCTCAGTAAATAACTTACGAGAATCACGTACAAATTCGTCAGTATTTGACTTAACGATATTATACAGGTTGATCAGGTCGCTATTGATATCTGCCAATATGTAGTTGTCGTACTCTGTATTCAGGAATACAGAACCCGCACCAACAAAGGGCTCGATAAGGCAGTCTCCTGCTGGTAAATAGCGACGAATCTCTTCTACCAGCGGATATTTACCACCAGCCCATTTTAAAAAAGCGCGGTTTTTCTTCATGCCGTCGTTAGTTACTCATACGTTTCAGAGCCACGGATTGTACTCTGTGTCAGACAGCACATCAGGGCTAAAATTGGTGTTACTTATTCAAGTCCTGCTTCACCTGACGGATCGGCTTAACCCATGGTTTTTTTGCTTGTACATCAGCAGGCAATGTTGCTATCGCCTGTTTTGCTTCGGCGGAAGAAGCGTACACACCGGTCACTAACACATACCAGGATTTTCCGTCGCGTTTCGTTTCATAAACCCAAGAATGAGCAAGATTATGCTGCTTCGCATAAGCCTTCAGGGTATCAGAACGGGATGCACTACTCAGTTGCAATGTAAAAGCACTGGCTGGCGCACTTTGTATTGAGCCGCCTGATGCTGTTGCCGTTGCGTGACTCGTGCTCGCAGGCTTACTGGTCACTGTAGGAGTCGCCACTTTCGATGGTGTCTGCGTGACCGGTTTTCCATTTGCGTGAGTTGTGCTGGCGCTGTGAGTATTTTTCCCCGCAGGTACATTATTACGCACAGGCGTTTTCGCCGATGGAGCCAACGTAGCAGGTGCCGATGGCAGACTAGTTCCTGTCGCTCCCTGAGAAAATTCATTCACGCGGCCTTGCTGCTGAGAAAGCGCGTCTGCCATATTTCCCGGTAACTCAATACGCTGCTGACCACTCGGTTGCGGTTGAACAACTGCATCCGTTGGCGTACCAGAAATCGGTGGTGCACTTAGCGTCTGCGGAGTTTGGGGGGCATCACCGGATACAGCGACTGGATTTTCAACCGGAGCCGAAAGCGGTGGGTTTTGTGCCACAGAAGAAGATGAAGAGAGATCGATACTCTTTTCACCACTGCTTTGGGCCTGGGATGTTCCTGGTTGAGAAGGTGCCTGTAACGCAGAACCAATACCGATAATCAGCAATACCAACACCAAAATCCCGATACCAATCATCAGGTGTTGTCTGGATAATGCTATTTTCGGAGCAGAAAAGCGGCTACTTCTTTGATGACGAGTGGGTCGACGATCGCTGGTATCAGGCTTCAGCTCATCTTCCGGCTTAAACTCATCCATTTAAAACCCCCCAACTGAAAAAACTAAAATTCGCGACATTCTCTCCGTGACGAATTGTTAAATCATAATGCATTTTATTTTATTAACCATAAACCATCAGCGTTCATCTGTCGTTAACACTTAGTTATTTCGTTAATACGACAGAAAACACTCAGGCTAGACAATCAGTTATCGACGCCAACACAATGTCATGCGCTACGCCACCACGGACTTCTGAATGGCCAATTGATGTCGGCAGTACAAGGCGCAACTCACCCGCCAGCACTTTTTTATCTCGCATCATGTGGGGAAGGTAAGATTCTGGTGACATCTGCTCCGGCCCACGGACAGGTAAACCAGCCCGTACTAGCAGTGCTTTGATTCGTTCAATATCATCGGTCGTCAATTGCCCAAGACGGTGAGCAGCATACGATGCCATGACCATACCAGCAGCGACCGCCTCACCGTGCAACCAGTTCCCATAACCCATTTCAGCTTCGATCGCGTGACCATACGTGTGCCCAAGATTCAATAACGCACGCATGCCGTTTTCACGTTCATCTGCCGCGACAACCGCCGCTTTCAGTTCACAACAACGGCGGATACAGTATGCCAATGCATCATGTTGTAGTGAACACACCGCATCAATATTCTCCTCCAGCCAGAGAAAGAAATCACGATCGAGAATAATGCCGTACTTAATGACTTCCGCGAGGCCAGATGACAGTTCACGAGCGGGTAAGGTCTTCAGGCAATCCAGATCAATGACAACAGAAGCAGGCTGATAGAAAGCGCCGATCATATTTTTGCCCAGCGGATGATTCACCGCCGTTTTACCGCCGACAGAAGAATCAACCTGTGACAGTAGCGTAGTAGGCACTTGAATAAAGCGAACGCCGCGTTGATAACTTGCGGCAGCAAAACCGGCAAGATCGCCAATAACACCGCCACCCAAAGCGACAATAGTCGTATCACGGCCATGTGGTTTGGCGAGTAATGCAGTAAAAACCTGATCCAATATGGTCAACGATTTATACTTCTCGCCATCCGGTAAAATGACCTGATCGACATGTACGCCGCTTTGTTCCAGCACACGGCGTACATGCTCAAGATAAAGAGGGGCCAGTGTCTGGTTGGTTACCAGCATGGCCTGATCTCCTGCTTTCAACGGCATAAAAGAAGCCGAATCATTAAACAATCCGGCGGCTATCGTAATAGGATAACTACGTTCCGCTAATGTTACGGTAATTCTTTCCATGCTCGTTTAATAGCCTGTTCAAAATCAGCATGATAGAACATCATGCGTTGCACTCAGTTGTCTGCCAGATAATCAGTTGTTTTCCAACATATTAATGATCTGGTTAGCAACCACCTTGGCGCTTTGTTCGTCAGTACGGATCGTGACATCGGCGATTTCCTCATACAGAGGATTCCGCTCTCTCGCCAACTCTTCCAGCACTTCACGCGGCGGTGATTCAACCTGAAGCAACGGACGCTTCTTATCGCGCTGTGTACGGGCGAGTTGCTTCTCGATCGTCGTTTCCAGGTATACGACAACACCACGTGCGGAAAGACGATTACGTGTTTCACGAGACTTGACCGAGCCACCGCCTGTCGCCAGAACAATGCCTTGCTTTTCCGTCAATTCATTAATGATTTTCTCTTCTCGATCGCGAAAGCCTTCTTCGCCTTCCAGATCGAACACCCAGCCCACATCAGCCCCGGTACGTCGCTCAATTTCTTGATCAGAGTCGAAAAACTCCATATTGAGTTGCTGAGCTAACTGACGGCCAATAGTGCTTTTGCCGGCACCCATAGGCCCAACCAGAAAGATATTGCGTTTCTCTGCCATGTTTTTTGGTATTACTAAGACAATTCGTTAATGATAACCCGCCCCGCCAATCAACCCAGCGGCGGGACCTAAACTGAAACCTCATGAGCGATAGTGCGAGAATCAGACAAAAAATTATCTCAATACTCAGGGTAGTTTGGCAACCGAATAAAATGCCCCACCTTGCCTAAGCAGGTAAGGTAGTATGTTTTATCGACATTTTCGGTGGAACAACACTTCTTGTGCTCAATTCGCTAACCCTTGTAAGCTAAATCCGCCGCAGCGTCAAATTTAGAAGGCACGAATCAATCAAAATATTACACCGCCGTCATGAAAACATCATTTTTCTGTTAGCAGAGGACCCTACTATCACCGAGCTACGACGCAGGTACGAGCGTGGGCGTAATAAAGATAACTAATTCCCTTCGAGTGTGCTGTTGAGAACTATTTTTGAATAAATGCCCCAAGACAGGAATATCGCCCAAAGCGGGCACCTGGCGATGACCGTTCTTCTTCTGCTGCTGAAAGATCCCCCCCAAGACAATCGTTTCCCCATCAGCAACCGTAACCTGAGTTTGTATTTCTTGTTTATCAATCGCCAACGCTTCGCCATTATCCCCCTGCTTTATCGTCTGTCCTGGCATATTCTGGCTAATTTTCAAATTTAGCGTAATACGCCCAGCACGCAGAATACTGGGTGTCACCTCCATGCCCAAAACCGCCTCTTTAAATTCAATCGACGTTGACCCGCTAGCCCCACTAGACACCTGGTAGGGAATCTCCGTTCCTTGCTTAATGCTGGCCGTTTGCTGGTGTGCAGTGAATAGCCTGGGGCTCGCGATAATTTCAACCTGATTTTCCTGCTCTAACGCCGTTAACTCCAGATCCAGCAATCGACCATTCAGTCGAGCCAAATGGAACCCAGCGTTCACCGTCGGCGTTTCAACAGGTAAACTGACATTGAAATTATTCAGCCTGAGTGCCTTATTCGCTGTGTCACTGGTTCCCAAACCCCAGTTAACCCCCAGTTCTTGTAAGTTTTCACTGCTGATCGTCACAATATGTGCCGCCAATTGCACTTGTGATAAAGGTAAGTCTAACTCTGCAACCCAAGGTCTGAGTTGCTCCAAAGCTGACGCAGTATCACGAATCAGCAACGTGTTGGTTCGTTTATCCACCGTCACGGTGCCGCGTTCCGTCAACAAGGACCCTTTTTGTGATTGCACGCTGGTTGCGACGTCTGCGACATCCGCATAACGTAATGTTACGGAGAGATTCTGTAACGGCTGTTTTTGTATTTGCTGGGCAAGCTGTTCCTGTTTTCTATTCTCAACGGCTTCAAGGTATTCAGCCGGGTAGACCAACAAGACATTACCGTCACGTTCCACGGCCAACTGCCCCATACGCAAAATAATATCCAAAGCTTGCTGCCAGGGGACATCATCCAGCCTAACATTCAGCGTTCCCTCAACCCCAGGGGCAATAACCAAATTCAATTTCTGATAATCTGCTAATGCCTGTAGTACCTGCTGAATGGCGGCGTCCTCGAATGCCATAGACACTCTCGTTTCAGCTTTTACCATCACCGATAGGCTAAGAAACAGTAACGTGGACACGATTCCACTCAGTATTATCTTCTGTATTAATCGATGCTTCATAACCGTCCTTGTTATACACATTATCGTTGTCAATACCGTCGCAGCTATACCTAAACTTAACGCGATGACTGGCGAACATTACGCTGGTTAATGAACGGAGATGTCAGCGACACTGTCGTTGCCTGACCATCACAATCCCTTAGTTGTGCTACTAGCGTTAATTTCATTCCTAATTTATCCAATTGGCTTACTTGCCAGTGGCTTGAAGGTATCGCCTCCCCTTGCTTCAATTTTAACCATTGGCTATCTGGCTGAGCTAACCACCCGACCCAATCTCCTGCTCTGCCCATCACGCCCTTTAGCTGCCACTGCGGGGTTGTATCTGCTTGAGAGCAGGGCACTGCGACAACAGGGTGGAAGGGATCGCGAAGATTCTCCGTTGACGAATAGCTATGAGCAGCAATAAGCGGCCCCAACATCGCGGACAACAGCATCATTCGTACACGACAGGCAATCTTATTCAATGCGCTGACTCCATTGACCTATCGGTCTCATGACCACCATTTCCACATGCAGCGTGTGATCCGCCACCGCACGCAAAGGGGTCTCTGTCGATCTCACAGCCAACCGTTCGATACGTAAAACATAAGGCAACGCAGTAAATTGACGAATCACCGTTAACAACCCCAAATAATCGGCACGAAAGGTCAATATCCATGCATCCCCCATCGAGGTAGTCTGTGATTTTTGCTGTTCTGGCTGTAAGGAAAGCAGTACCGCCCCCGCATGAGAAAGCGGATGAGCGACCAATTGCGCTAGCATATCCGTATGGAATGGGGGCTGATCGGTTGTTTCGGTGGCCAATTGCGCCTGCATATCGGCCAATAAGGGCATCATCGCCAGTTGCTGCTGAATATTGTGTAGCGCCTGTGATTGCTCATCGATTTGCTGTTTAATATCCACGATCTCCTGCCTTACACCTCCCAAAATCGTCTCGTTTCCCAACAGTATGAAAACCGTCACCACAACAATCTGCACCATTGCCAAAACCCAGAATGGCTGGCTTATCCAACGTGTCCAGTTGAACATTGAGTTAGTCATGATCGACACCTTGAACGTCGGGTCCCTTGAGTTGCCAATCGGCACGGAGGGAAAAACGCAGGAGTGAATGCCCATTTTGCAGCCTGACCGCATTCACTACACTCACCCGCGCCATAGCAGGGTGACGGCCCAACGTGCGGTTAAAATTGACGATTTCAGGATAATTTTCACTCATTCCAACAATCGATAAGTGCGTACCACGATCGATAATCTCGGTTAACCAGAGGCGTTCGGGCACCATAGGAGAGAGTTGTTCCAGTACGCTGATATAACGCTGGTTATGGTGACGTCCCTGCCTATCAGCCTCACGTTGAGCCTGATGATTCTGCAATGTTTCCCATACCTGGCGAACCTGCTGATAGTGCGAAAGACGCTGTTGCCGTCGCTCGGAGACTTCATGAAGTTCCCGCTGCAACTGGATATACTGGCGATGCCAAAGCGAATAAACGGTGCCAAAAAACGCAGTCGCGACCAATAGTTGCAGAAACAAGATCATCAGCCAAAGTCTGGCGTGTTTTCGTAACCGATGCTGACGCCAAGGTAATAGGTTTACCAACAGCATGTTCAGACATCCTCCGGACGTAACGCTAAACCACTCGCAATCACAAAAGCCGAGGGAAAATCAGGTAAGGGAGGCTGCATATGGCTAAACACCGTCAAGGGTGACCATGGTTGTAATGACGTTGATTCAGGTACGACTAAAGCAGAGGACGAGCAACTGTAATACGCCACATCATCAACGGTCTCCCCATAGCGAGAGCGAACCAATGGCAAAATTTCAGAACTCTCGCCCCCTTCGTCACCGTGAATCACACCAAAATGAAAGGCATGGTTAAGTGGCGACACCCAGAGCCAACTATCAACCAGACGATGCAAAAAAATTCGATTAATTTTAAGTCCGGCAAACATGGCCATACTACGAATGGAACTTGCTGAAATATCAACAATATCGGGCGTGAGACCCACATCGTGTAAACAGGTCAGCCAGCGAGTCAACTCACTTCGTTTTGCAGCAGTGATAACCAATGACGTCGGCGCACAAGGATCGGGACGATAGTCAATGGATAATAAATCGCTACTGATCGGTAACTTTCTTGCAGCCATACTTTCAATGTACCAACTTCGTTCAGGTTCTTTTAATCGGTTATCGGGTGCTGGCAACCGCTGCTGCAATACTTGCTCGGCGGGGAAAGCGACTCTCAATGAAATATGGCGAGGTAATAACCGACGCCATTTCAGTAAGACCTCACAAAGAACCTCAGTATCGTGTAAACTACCTGCGCGTAACGTTTCATCTGGCAATGGAAACTGCCACCAATGGCGAAGTTGCCAGCCACCACGACGGGGCTGAACCGCCATCGCACGCATAAAACCATTTTGTATATCTAACCCAACCCGCCAGATGTGATAAGCCATGTTCAACCCGATATCCTTAGTTAAGATACCCAATCGATTTCAAGTTGCGGGAAGGTGACACCAGCGACTCAAAAGATGAAGGGTACAAAAGAACGTATCCACAGTGCTGGCTTACCTTTATACTAGCGCTCAATTGTTTATAAACTGTCCAAACGCTACTGAATGGAAAATCTCAGGTGAAGTTCGTAAAGTATTTACTCATCCTTGCAGTAACTTGCATCCTGTTGGGAGCTGCCTCGATATATGGTTTGTACCGTTATATCGAACCACAATTGCCCGATGTCGCCACACTAAAAGACATTCGATTGCAAACGCCTATGCAGGTGTACAGCGCCGACGGCGATTTGATTGCACAATTTGGCGAAAAACGCCGTATTCCACTCAAACTGGATCAAATTCCTCCCGTGATGGTGAACGCGTTTATTGCGACGGAAGATAGCCGTTTCTATGAACACCACGGCGTCGATCCGGTCGGTATTATTCGTGCCGCGTCTATTGCGTTAACCTCCGGTCACGCCTCTCAAGGTGCCAGTACCATTACGCAACAGCTTGCCCGAAATTTCTTCCTCAGCCCTGAACGCACGTTGACACGTAAAATCAAAGAAGTGTTTCTGGCGATCCGCATTGAGCAACTGCTCACTAAAGAAGAAATACTTGAGCTTTATCTGAATAAGATTTATCTCGGCTATCGAGCTTATGGCGTTGGTGCAGCGGCTCATGTTTACTTTGGTCGTTCGGTTGAACAGCTAACGCTCAGTGAAATGGCGATGATTGCTGGCCTACCGAAAGCACCGTCCACCTTTAACCCGCTTTACTCCTATGATCGTGCCATCGCACGTCGTAATGTCGTATTAGCCCGAATGAAAGATGAAAATTACATCACTCAGGCGCAGTACGATGAAGCCCGTAGCGAAAAGCTGGATGCTAACTACCACGCCCCGCAAATTGCTTTCTCAGCACCGTATCTTGCGGAGATGGTGCGTCAGGAAATGGTGAAACGTTATGGCGACGACGCTTATAACGATGGCTACAAGGTCTACACCACTATCACCAAAAAATTACAGTTGGCCGCTCAGGATGCATTACGCAATAACGTCATGGCATATGATATGCGCCATGGCTATCGCGGCCCTGAGAAGGTGTTGTGGAAAGTGGGTGAAAGCGCCTGGGATCAAGCAAAAATTGTCGCCGCGCTGAAAACGTTACCCGTTTATGGTCCGCTATTCCCAGCCGTTATTACCAACACGGCTGCCGATGGCGCGATTGCCATGTTGTCTGACGGCAGCAATGTTTCCCTGCCAATGGCGGGTATGCGTTGGGCACGACCTTACCGTTCCGATACCCAGCAAGGCCCGACACCTAAACGCGTAACGGACGTCGTGCAAACAGGTCAACAAGTGTGGGTACGGAAAGTCGATAACGATTGGTGGTTAGGTCAGGTGCCCGATGTCAATTCGGCTTTGGTTTCGCTTAATCCCACAAACGGCGCGATCGAGGCCTTAGTCGGCGGTTTTGACTTCAACCAAAGCAAGTTCAATCGCGCGACGCAAGCATTACGTCAGATTGGCTCGAACATCAAGCCATTCCTTTACACTGCGGCAATGGACAAAGGTCTGACATTGGCAACCATCCTCAACGACGTGCCGATTACCCGTTGGGATGCTGGGGCCGGTTCTGACTGGCGCCCGAAAAACTCGCCAGCAACTTATGATGGTCCGATCCGATTGCGCCAGGGGTTGGGACAATCCAAGAACGTGGTCATGGTTCGCGCCATGCGAGCAATGGGCGTTGATTATGCGGCCGAATATCTACAGCGTTTTGGTTTCCCTGAACAAAACATCGTCCACACTGAATCACTCGCACTCGGTGCTGCGTCATTCACACCATTGCAGGTCGTGCGAGGTTATGCGGTGATGTCTAACGGCGGCTATTTAGTCGATCCGTATTTCATTACCAAAATTGAAAGTGAAGCTGGCGGGACCGTCTTTACCGCTACGCCCAAAGTGGTCTGCGATACCTGTAATTTACCGCTAGTGTATGGCGAAACCCAACGTTCCGCCGTGTTGTCTACCGACAGTATGGAAAATGTTGCGACCTCTCAGGAAAACCCGCAGGGTATACTGCCAATGCCGCAGCTTGAGCCCGTTACACCGCAGGAAGCACAACAAAGTACCGCACAACCTTATGCACCACATGTGATTAGTACTCCGCTCGCTTTCCTGATCAAAGATGCATTGAACAGTAATGTCTTCGGTGAGCCTGGTTGGATGGGGACAGGTTGGCGTGCGGGCCGGGATCTAAAACGCCGTGATATTGGCGGGAAAACAGGGACGACAAACAGTTCCAAAGATGCCTGGTTCTCCGGCTATGGTCCCAATCTGGTGACCTCCGTCTGGATTGGCTTTGACGATCATCGCCGCGATCTTGGTGCAAGCAGCGCGTCTGGCGTGATTAAAGATCAGATTTCAGGCTACGAGGGCGGCGCAAAATCCGCCCAGCCAGCCTGGGATGACTTTATGAAAGCCGCGCTGGCCGGTATTCCGGAGCAACCACTGACACCGCCGCCAGGTATTGTTAGCGTCACTATCGATCGCAACAGTGGAAAATTGTCTAACGGTGGCGGAAATAGCCGGTCTGAGTACTTTATTACAGGCACACAGCCAAGCGAATATGAAGTACATGAAGTCGGTACGACGTTGATGGACAATGGGCAGAGCGAAGAATTGTTCTAATGATGAATTGTTCTGATCATGTGGCGAAATAGCGGAAGAACCAAAAGTCGTGAGCCTGAGGTTACAGGCAAACCGGTTGACAACTTTTCCGCTATTACCCTCTTTCAGCCTCTCCCTTAACAAGGGGGGGCTGGCATCAACATTGGGAATGTTTATCCTTCCATCAACGTGACGAACGGTTCAGCCAATCTCTCGTCAGAAATAGTGCACTGACATTACGCGCTTCGCGAAAGTCAGGCTGTTGTAGCAATGACATCATGTTATCTAACGACCAACGTACCTGTGGCATCGGTTCGGGTTCGTCACCTTCCAACTTCTGTGGATATAAACCACGCGCCACCACAATATTCATCTGACTGGAAAAATAGGAAGGTGCCATCGTCAATGTTGCCAGCAATTCCATCTTCTCTGCCCCGAACCCAACTTCTTCCATCAATTCACGATTCGCCGCTTCAAAGATCGTTTCACCAGGATCAATCAGCCCTTTTGGAAATCCGAGCTCATATTGCTCGATCCCCACAGCATACTCGCGGATCAGCAACAGCTCATTATCAATAATGGGGACAATCATCACGGCCTGACGTTCGGAGGGGCGCATTCGTTCATACACCCGTCTCACACCGTTACTAAATTCCAAATCGATAGATTCAACATTAAAGAGGCGTGAACGCGCGATAGTTTCTACTTTGAGAATTTTTGGGGTTTTCAGGTTATGACTCATAATGGCCTCGTAAAAATATTACGACCAGAACGACACCCTGATTCAACCCATATGGCAGGCATCCTGCCATTTATACTGGTGCGTCGCTAATGAAAAGGGAACGTAATATCCTTTTTTGATCTTGCTCACATTGTGCGTTAACGGCACTTTCTCTGCAACTATTGCCAATCATGAATTACTTTTTTGCAACAACTTACATACATTACACAATGTTTAAAATGTCCCTACAAAAGTCAACACATTAGAAAAAAATCAGACGATCCTTATTTTAGTCAGCTTCTCCTGCTTGTTACTATTCTCTCCTTGCGCAGTCAGTTCTCATTGCTTTTCAGTATTAATCTCAGAAAACAAGACGATACGGGTTATCATCAATTGCATAAGTTTGTTAAACTCCGGCCACAAGGAGCAGGTTGTTTTGGAATGGAGACGAGATGAGCACAATATTTACCATCTTGGCGATATTGTTTGCCTGTCTAATCGCCGTTGGTGTTTTTGTGGTTTACCGTATGCGTGCACGCTTGTCATTCACGACGCCATCGCCTGCCACGCAATCGTTACCTCGCCAACTGACACAGGAAGAGCGACGGGTCGTTGAGCTGTATCTTGCTCAGGAAAACACGCAGAAAACGGCACCGCTCGATCCCCCGAACACGCAACCGCGACTTCCTCGCTTATTACAAAGCAATCGTGTGTACCCGATTACGCATACCATCACACGTTATGGTCTAAGTACTGATGCCCAAAATAAGTGGCGTTATTATATTGATGCGCAAGAAATTCATCTCCCTCCTTGCTGGGAACAATACATTACCGAACACAACAACGTTGAACTTCTCAAAACCCGTTCAATTCCGTTAGTCATTTCACTCAATGGGCACTTACTTTCTGAGTGTATCAACAACCTCGACGTTATTTCCCCACCCGATATTCCGGTACCTAATGCTTCGATCAGTCAGGAAAGCAATGAAAACGCGGAACTGGTTACGATTCGCAAGGAAACCAGAGAAGAGCGAGCGATTCATCATGCATCCGGATTGAAAGAAGCCGCGCTGCTATGCCTGTCATTTTTACTGCTGTTCATCAGCCTGAACAGCCCCATTACCTTGCTCCCCTGGCTCATCGGCTCAGCTACCCTGCTCGCCGCCTGGAGTATCTGGCAGTGGTTTCGCCAACCTTCAGAAAAAGAACTGCAAGATGTGCACTGTTTACACGGCACTCCGCGAAGCCTCGGCCTGTTTGGCGAATCAAACCAAGGCCCATTGGGCAATGTTTCTCTTGGAAATATCGATCTGATTTATCCCCCACATTGGCAACCCTATATCGCTCACGATCTCGGGCAAAAAACCGATGTTGATATCTATTTGAATCGACAAGTGATCCGGCAAGGTGAACACCTGTCACTGCATAATGAGGTGAAATACTTTCCTTTACAGCGGTGGGGAAGAAATTTACTCCTCGCGGCCGGCTCGCTCCTCAGCCTGATACTCTTAATTACCTATGTTCCGCTGGAACTCCCTTTGAAACTCAGCATGGCATGGGTTCATGGCGCACAGCGTATCAATGTCACTCAGGTGGAAGAACTGGAAAAAATGCAGCTCAAAGTCGGTGATATGCTGGAAATCACAGGGGCGGGTATGTGTTACGTTCCAACCAGTGTTTATCCTACCGCTGCGTCGCAAAATTATGCCTTTGCCCCTTTTGACTGCTCGGCAATTTACTGGAATAAAGCGGAACCACTCCCCCTCCCTGAATCTGACATCATTGAAAAAGCATCCGCTTTGCTAAAGACGGTAAATAGTCAGCTACATCCATCAACGGATAAAGAGGGTCAGGTCAATTCACAACTTGCTTCGGCCATCCAGAAATCAGGCATGATTTTACTCAATAATTTTTCTGATATCGTACTGAAAACCGAGGCACTTTGTGAGCAGGAAAGTGACTGTGCCCGACTAAAAAACGCTCTCACCAATCTGGGTAATGTAAAAACCTGGGACATGCTGGTCAGACGGGCAAACTCGGGGGCATTAAAGGGCATGAACGTATTGCTCCGTCCCGTCAGCGCGGAAACACTTGAGTCCCTCGTCAATAGCTCCACTGAGTTTTTCTTTTATCAGGAAATCAATAGCGCAGCAGACTCGCTGAATAGCCCACCGCCGGGAGGGTTCTTTATTCGCAGCGATGAAGGGCATCAATTCGTGAGCCATCCTCTTCCTCCTATGCCACTCAATGAATATCGTGCATCCGATCAGTGGCAGGAGTTGCAACGTTTATCCGCCATGCTACTACACACGCCGTTTAATGCCGCTGGCGTCATCACGCAACTCAATACCGATGCTAACGGTACACAACATATTAGCCTTCATAGCGAGCCAGACGTCATTACGCTCTGGCGTTATCTGGGAAGTTGTCTGCTTTTGCTCCTGTTTTCCGTTATTTTCCTCGTCAATCTTGTACTTTTTTGGTTCAAAATACGTAAGAGTAAACAACGGATCACCAGTATCCAGTATTACTATGCAAAACGTTTTAATATGACAGGAACCGCTCAGCGCAATCACGCACTCCTGCCTTGATGGAGTATTTATGGCCCCCGACTTCGATTGGTCCAATATTGATACGGTCATCCTTGATATGGATGGCACGTTACTGGATCTCGCCTTTGACAATTATTTTTGGCTGCAACTCGTACCACAATCTATCAGTAACAAACGCGGTGTAAGTCTTGAACATGCCAAGCAACTGATCACGCAGGAATATCAGGCCGTCCAACATACGTTGAACTGGTACTGTTTTGATTACTGGAGCGAACGACTAGGATTAGATATCTATCAAATGACGACAGATATCGGTTCCCGCGCTCGCCTGCGTGAAGACACCACGCCCTTTTTAGACGCACTGCGTAAGCATAAAAAACAGACCATCCTGTTAACGAACGCCCACCCACATAGTTTGGCGGTGAAAATAGAACATACCGGTTTGGATCAGCACCTTGATTTATTGCTTTCCACCCACACTTATGGGTATCCGAAAGAAAATCAGCGATTATGGCAGGCCGTACAGCAACAAACTCAGTTTGACCCGACCAGAACGTTATTTGTTGACGACAGTGAACCGATTTTGGATGCCGCGAAAACATTTGGTATTCGTTATTGTCTGGGCGTCAGCAACCCAGATTCCAGTCAACAGGAAAAATCATTCCAACATCATCCGGCGATGAATGATTACCTGACGCTTTTGCCATCACTGCACCGTTCGATTCTGTGTAGCTAAGCGGTAGAGACACGCTGACAGCACGTCATGAGGCTGTAACAGGAGGAGGCATAATGAAAGCAACTGATAAGTCAGACGATGCCGTCCGTCTGGATAAATGGCTTTGGGCCGCTCGCTTTTATAAAACCCGAGCGATTGCGCGTGAGATGATTGATGGCGGCAAAGTGCATTACAACGGACAACGGGGCAAACCGAGCAAGCTGGTTGAACTGAATGCTGAAATCAAACTGCGTCAGGGAAACGATGAACGAACCGTCATTGTACTGGCGCTAAGTGGTCAACGCCGCACGGCAACCGATGCCCAGATGCTGTATCAGGAAACGGACAGCAGCGTAGAAAAAAGGGAAAAACTGGCGCTGGCGCGAAAGATGAACGCACTAACGATGCCGCACCCCGATCGCCGCCCTGACAAGAAAGAGCGGCGCGACCTGATTAAATTTAAATACAGCGATCGAGAAGATAACCAATAGACTCACAACCGGTATCACATCGCTGTTATCACCACGAGAGAACCCATTATGGCCACTTATGACCAACTACATCGTTACCTGTTTGAAAACTATGCCGTTCGTGGCGAATTGGTGACGGTCAGCGATACCTACCAGAACATACTGACCAATCACGACTATCCGGCAGAGGTACAGACCGTACTCGGTGAAATGCTGGTTGCGACTAGTCTGCTGACCGCCACACTAAAATTCAGTGGCGATATTACCGTTCAGCTCCAGGGAGATGGGCCGCTCAAATTGGTTGTCATCAACGGCAATCATTTGCAGCAAATGCGTGGGGTGGCTCGCCTTCAGGGTGATATCAAAGCCGGAAGCTCGCTCAAAGACATGGTTGGCAATGGTTATCTCGTCATTACCATTACACCAACGGAAGGTGAACGTTATCAGGGCGTTGTGGGATTGGATGGCGATACCGTGGCCGATTGCCTGGAGAACTATTTTCAACAATCCGAACAACTACCGACTCGACTGTTCATCCGCACAGGGGAATATCAGGGACAGAACGCCGCCGCAGGTATGCTGCTTCAGGTTTTGCCCGCACAACATTCAGGGCGTGATGATTTCGATCATCTGGCACAATTAACCAGTACCATCAAAGCTGAAGAGCTATTTTCCCTGCCAGCTAATGAAGTACTGTATCGCCTGTATCATCAGGAAACCGTCACCCTATACACCCCGCAGGATGTGACCTTCCAGTGCCACTGTTCACGTGAACGGTGTGCAGATGCGTTAATGACGCTCTCTTCAGACGAAATCAACGAGATGCTGGAGCAGGATGGAGAAATAGACATGCACTGTGATTATTGTGGTAGCCACTATCAATTCAGCGCTCAGGATATTGATACTATCCGCAATCCCACCGTCCACTAAAATAGTTAGATTCGTTTAAAACGATCGTCTTATCAAAACAGTCATCTCATCCAACGGGCGCGGTCTGCGCCCCTTTTTATGTCATTTGCCAATCTGCGCCTCCCGCCATATGTGCAAAGTCCCCAATACATTTGTTTAATTTTATGATTCTTATCGCGGTTAAAATGGATTCGCGCCTTACAATGGCTATTAAGAGCCTATCCCAGTGGGCGTTTATCAGCATCACCATGCTTGACGTGCAAAACGGGCAGGATCGCCCAGCGGGATAAAGTTCTATAACAATTAAGGAGTAGCGATATGCAGATGAAAGGTATTACGCCGCAAGCCCTCGCCGCTTATGGAATCCATGATGTCCGCGAGATTGTCTACAATCCCAGCTATGATTTTCTCTTCAAAGAAGAACTTTCTCCCACCCTACAAGGCTATGAACGAGGAATAGAAACCCAGCTAGGTGCCGTTGCTGTTGATACCGGTATTTTTACCGGCCGTTCTCCCAAAGATAAATATATTGTTCGTGATGAGGTGACCCGCGACACGGTATGGTGGTCCGATCAGGGGAAAGGCAAAAATGATAACCATCCGCTGAACCAGGAAACCTGGGCGCATTTGAAACAGCTCGTCACCCAACAACTCTCTGATAAACGCCTGTTCATCATCGATGCGTTCTGCGGCGCTAACCCGGATAGTCGCTTAAAAGTACGCTTCATCACAGAAGTTGCCTGGCAAGCACACTTTGTCAAAAACATGTTTATTCGTCCGAGTGATGAAGAGTTACAGAATTTTGAACCCGACTTTATCGTGATGAATGGCGCTAAATGCACTAATCCACAATGGCAGGAACAAGGGCTAAACTCCGAAAACTTCATTGCTTTCAATCTGACGGAACGAATCCAACTGATCGGCGGGACCTGGTACGGTGGCGAAATGAAGAAAGGGATGTTCTCTATCATGAACTACCTGTTGCCATTGAAAGGTATCGCTTCCATGCATTGTTCAGCTAACGTCGGCGAGCAAGGCGATGTGGCTATTTTCTTTGGTTTATCCGGCACAGGAAAAACCACCCTATCAACCGACCCGAAACGCCAATTGATCGGCGATGATGAGCATGGTTGGGATGATGACGGCGTGTTTAACTTTGAAGGCGGTTGCTACGCCAAAACCATCAAGCTATCCGAAGAAGCTGAACCGGATATCTATGGCGCAATCAAACGTGATGCCCTGCTGGAAAATGTCACCGTACTGGCAGATGGGCAAGTCGATTTCAATGACGGTTCGAAAACGGAAAACACCCGTGTCTCCTACCCCATCTATCATATTCAAAACATTGTTAAACCGGTGTCCAAAGCTGGACATGCCACGAAAGTGATTTTTCTGACTGCGGATGCGTTTGGCGTATTGCCGCCAGTATCTCGATTGACGTCAGACCAAACGCAATACCACTTCCTTTCCGGCTTTACCGCTAAACTGGCCGGCACCGAGCGTGGTATTACCGAACCAACACCGACGTTCTCCGCCTGTTTTGGTGCGGCATTCCTGTCGCTGCACCCCACACAATACGCGGAAGTCTTGGTTAAACGGATGCAGGCGGCTGGCGCACAGGCCTATCTGGTTAACACTGGCTGGAACGGGACCGGGAAGCGTATCTCGATTAAAGATACTCGCGGGATCATTGACGCTATTCTGAATGGCAGCATTGATGACGCGGAAATGCAGACGTTGCCTATCTTTAATCTGGCTATCCCAATGTCTTTGCCAGGGGTTGACCCTGAGATTCTTGATCCACGCGATACCTATGCCGAGCAATCACAATGGCAAGCAAAAGCGGAAGATCTAGCGCAACGGTTTATCACCAACTTTGATAAGTATACGGATGCGCCAGCAGGTGCGGCACTGGTTTCCGCAGGGCCGAAATTGTAAACATCCAACCGCCTTCCCCTTCACAAGGGAAGGCGCTATCGATGCATTTAACGTATCCCCTGCAATCAGAATCAACGCGGTAAACAGGATAGGCGAGGCAAAAGTCAGCCGTTGTGTTCGTATTTAACGGATGAAAATACTTATGATTCTTTCGTCGTGCCATTCTCAGGCACATACACCTCTGACACGATCGGTAGATAGGCGCGAACACAGAGTCCGCCTCGTTCGCTGGTACTCACATCCAAGATGCCATTATGCGCATCGATAATTCGTTGCACGATCGCCAATCCCAGCCCGGTGCCGCTCGTCGTCCTCGCACTATCACCACGCACGAAAGGTTGAAAAAGATGCTTCAATTGCGCGGGGTCGATGCCATCACCATCGTCTTCCACCTGAAACCATGCCCGCTGTAATTCGCGTCCGGTACTGACATTAATCCAGCCATTACCATAACGTGCCGCATTCACCACCAAGTTAAGCGCTGCACGCTTAATAGAAAGCGGACTGACACGAACCAGCAGCTCACCACCGGAAAAATGACTGTCAATGCGGCGTTCATAACCACTTTCCGCCGCAACCACTTCGCCCATAATCGCATTCAGATCGGCGATCTCGGTTTGCATTTCCTGACCGGTGCGCAGGTAGTCAATAAACTGCTCAATGATGGCGTTACATTCTTCAATATCCTTATTGATCGATTCCGCCAGATAATCATCATCCTTGTTCATCATTTCCGTCGCCAAACGAATACGCGTCAATGGCGTGCGCAAATCATGACTGACTCCCGCCATCAGCAAGGTACGATCGTCAGCGAGCAGCTTGACGCCGGAAGCCATCTGGTTGAAGGCACGAGTCACCGAGCGCACTTCCGACGCACCATATTCACGTAATGGAGGGGGAATAATGCCCTTACCGACCTGCAAAGCCGCATGTTCCAGCTCAACCAATGGACGGTTTTGAACTCGAATAAACAGCCACGCGCCGCCGATCACCAATAACATGATCGCCAGCGTATAGCGAAAAAGCGGGGAAAAATCCCCCTGATGGATCTCAGTCAGAGGCACACGCACCCAGATATCGGGAGATAGCCAGGTCTTCAGCCAGACAACCGGGGTATTTTTACTGACCTCAACCCGAACATCGGTTGGTCCCCCCAGTTGTTGGGCCATCTGTTGACTCAAAAACTTATAGTGTTGAGCCCACCTCAGACCGCTCTCCTCCGCCGCCGCGTTGGTGTATAACGATATACCCAGTTCGCGGTAAATCTCACGCCGAAACGCCGGTGGTACCTCAAGCGTCGTACCATCTTCCAATTGCAGGCTATCAGTCATCAGCATTCTGACTTCGTACGCGAGTACCTTATTAAACTGCTGTAAACTCGGCAATATCGCGAAATTCAGTACCACCAGATAGGTGGTCACCAGGCTGACAAATAACAGCGTCACAATCAGTAATAGCGTCCGGGCAAATGAGCTACGCGGAGAAAAGCGCCATCGAATCATGCCTTACTGCCGTCCGGAACAAAGACATAACCCAGACCCCAAACGGTCTGGATATAACGTGGATGTGCCGGATCTTCTTCGACCATACGGCGCAAACGGGAAATCTGCACGTCAATGGATCGCTCCATGGCGCTATACTCACGACCACGGGCCAGATTCATCAGTTTGTCACGGGATAACGGCTCACGCGGATGACTGACCAACGCTTTCAGCACGGCGAACTCGCCGCTGGTTAACGGCATCGGTTCATCATCACGGAACATCTCACGCGTCCCCAGATTCAGCTTAAATTTACCAAATGCGATAATCGCTTCTTCCTGAGAAGGTGCGCCTGGCAATTCATTCGCCTGACGACGCAGCACCGCCCGGATGCGTGCCAGCAATTCACGTGGGTTAAAAGGTTTAGGAATGTAATCATCCGCCCCAATTTCCAGACCGACAATACGGTCAACTTCCTCGCCTTTTGCCGTCACCATAATGATAGGCATCGGGTTACTCTGGCTGCGTAAACGACGGCAAATGGATAAACCATCTTCACCTGGCAACATCAGATCCAACACCATCAGGTGAAAGGATTCACGAGTCAGCAAACGATCCATCTGTTCAGCATTGGCAACACTACGTACCTGAAAACCCTGCTCGGTCAGATAACGCTCCAATAACGCCCGCAAGCGCATGTCGTCATCTACAACCAGAATTTTATAGTTCTCTTGCATTCTCTTTCTCCAAAGGCACAATCGCCGCCGATGCCGCTATTGTTCAGAATCACACGAATTACTGACAGTCGTTTCTGATATACATTCGAAGCAAAATTGTTACAAACCATATTAACACACGGGGAATCAACCGGTTCCTTTGCCTGTCAGCGCCAACTTAATCACGGATATCGCTGAATTATAGCCAGATCGCCAACAAACCACCGAACACTATCGTTACTTGCTTATCGCTTTCTCGAAACCCAACTTTTTCTGGTGTTATCATTGGCATGAATCACTACTTTATATAATCGATAGCATTAACAAACCATTCACGCGGTCCATCCGGGGTCTGTACAACAAGCTCATCATCTACCCTTTTTTTGAGTAATGCGCGAGCCATCGGCGAATCAATCGAAATGTAGTCCTTATTTTCCCCATAGATTTCATCCGGACCAACAATGCGAAAGCGTTTCACATCGCCATCTTCATTTTCGATTTCAACCCAAGCACCAAAAAACACTTTGCCGTCCTGCTGTGGTGAATAATCGACAATTTTCAGCTCTGCCAAACATTTTCTGAGATAACGTAAACGCCGATCAATCTGGCGCAAGAGACGCTTATTGTAGGTGTAATCCGCATTTTCAGAGCGATCGCCCAGACTGGCAGCCCAGGAAACAATCTTTGTAATTTCCGGGCGCTTTACATTCCAGAGATGATCGTGCTCTGCCCGCAGTATGTTATAGCCCTCACGCGTAATCAGATTTGTTTTCACGTGAGCCACCTCAACGAGGCTTTAGCCTGATACACCGGCTTTTTATGAGAAAGTTGAACAAAAAACGCCCTTTCCATTACACATCCTTACAATTCTGGCTAATAATCTATCGACAGACATAAATATGTCATTTCAATCCCGTACTTTTACCCACGGAGAGCTACGGAGAACGATTTATGTTTAGCTTAGACGCCATTCTGCAAGATCTTGCCCCGCATCGCCATACGCCGCTCTGGCAAAAAACAGTATTACGCTCCCTGTTATTCGAAAATGAAATCCAGCAATTTTCTCAACGTTACCCCCATTTGAAGGGGTTGGATCTGGTCGAACAAATACTGGATCACTTTCACCTGAGTTGTGAAATGGTTGAAGGCGATTTGGAAAATATTCCGAGCCAAGGGCCAGTAGTGCTCGTTGCCAACCACCCCATCGGCTCACTCGACGGGCTCGCGCTATTACGAGCCGTCGCCAGCGTCAGGCCCGATGTACGTATCATGGCCAGCCAGTTACTCTCTTACGTCGAACCACTGAAAAATCTGTTCTTCTCGGTTGATAATTTTAATAACCGCACTAAACGTCAGCAAATTACCGCCATGCAGCAATATTTGAATAATGACGGTGCAATTATTGTGTTCCCCGCAGGAGAAGTGTCGCGTATTAGTCTGAATGGTATTCGCGACGGCCACTGGCACAATGGGTTCATCCGTATGGCCAGTAAAGCGCGCGCACCTGTCGTGCCGATTCATATTAGCGGTCGCAACAGTACCCTGTTTTATCTCTCCTCACTGATTTATCGTCCCTTATCCACGTTGCTTCTGGTCAGGGAAATGTTTCGTCAGAAGGGAAATCGGCTTAAGTTGCGCATTGGGGCACGTATTCCTTATGCCACCTGGAGTCAAGGTGACTGGCAGGCAAACGATCTTGCTGCGCGTTTCCGTCGTCACGTTTATCGGTTGGGGCAAGGGAAACCCGGCTGTTTTTCCGGAGAGAAACCTATCGCGTTAGGTGAAGATCGCGTGATGTTAAAACGTGCGCTGGCCGATTGTGAAACGCTCGGCACCACGCCAGATGGAAAAATAGTCTATCTCTATCAACGAGGTAAAGAAGACTACGTCCCCATTTTACGCGAACTGGGACGACTTCGAGAGATTGCCTTCCGTGCCGTAGGCGAAGGCTCTGGCCAGCGCCGCGATCTGGATACCTACGATGATGACTATCTGCATCTGATTCTGTGGGATGAGCGCGATTTGGAAATCGTCGGAGCCTACCGCTTTATTCCAACTGCCCGACAAATTGCGGAAAAAGGAAAAGAAGGACTCTACAGCCACAGTCTGTTTAATTACGGTGAAGAGATGAATCCGATACTGGCGTCGGGTATCGAACTGGGACGCAGTTTCATCCAGCCTAAATACTGGGGTAAACGTGGCCTTGACTACCTTTGGCTCGGCATTGGTGCTTACCTGGCACGCTATCCAGAATATCGCTATTTATTTGGCCCGGTATCGCTTTCCGGCACACTGCCGCCAACGGCCCGCGATCTACTGGTTGCCTTTTATCGTCTGCATTTTGCTCCCGATCAGCCAATGGCTCAGTCACGTCGCCCTTACCCGGCATCGCTGCCGGACGTACTGAAACAGTTTGAGGGCTCGGATTACCAACAGGATCTAACGTTGCTAAAAAGCATGTTGGGCAACATGGGCTGTGCCATTCCAACGCTCTATAAACAGTACTCGGAAATCTGCGAACCTGGTGGCGTTAAATTTATCGATTTCGGCATCGATCCCGATTTCAACAACTGTATTGATGGCTTGGTTTTGGTTGATTTGCAACAGCTCAAAACCTCTCGCTATCAGCGTTACATTTCCCCCTTTGTCAGCGATAGCACGACTCACTGATTCTCCCCGGTGAACGCGTCAATTTACAGGCGCGTTCGCCAAATCCAGCACACTGGCCTCACGACTCGCGATCGCAGAGGCCACCGCCATTCCCGTTTTTGTCTTCTGGATCACACATTTCATACGAAACCTCCTTGTCCATAATTTACGTGCTCAACATCACCCTTCATTAACCGATATTAAAGATATTCTTATCTATAAGATTTCAGATACGGGAGATAGCGATGTATCCCGAAAGCTGGTTTTTCCGTCATCATTCCTTGCCACACCTTGCGTCAATTGCGATAGCAAGTCCCTTTCGTTATACCTTCATAGCCTGTCAAAAAATTAAGGATGTTTATGAATATGCTGAATAGAATCAAACTCGGCAACATGCTAGGTATGGGATTTTCTCTGGTTATCATCATCAGTTTGCTGGTGGCGTTTTTCGGTCGTCTGCAATTGGTTGGGCTGGGTAACGATATCAATCGTCTTTCCGGCACAACGCTCGCCAACATGTTATTGATTCAGGAAGTCAAAGCGGGTTTTGATGCCAATGCCCGTTTGATTCGCAACATCGCAATCAGTAACGATCCGGCGCAAATTAAACAGGAAAAACAATTTGTTGACGAGCAAATCGCCCGTAATACCACAAATCTCAAAAAGCTGGGGGAACAGTTAGATACCGATGGTACGCGCGCCTTGTTAAAACAGTTTCAGGAAACGCGCCCGCCCTATCTTTCCGCCTTTCTGAAAGCAATGGAACTGGTGCAATCAACTGAACCACAGCAACGCCAGCAAGGTAATGCCATCATCCTTAATGAAATGCAAAATGCGCAGAACGCCTTGTTCAAGGTGCTGGATGCCATGATGGCCTCACAGCAACAAGATACGAACACTATCGTGAGCCGTGCGCAAAACGATGCGCAATCCGGCAGCGTCATCATGTTGGTACTCTCCATTGCCGCGACCGTCATGGCCGCTGTCGTGGCATGGCTGATTACCCGCACGCTGAAAAAACAGCTGGGTGGCGAACCGCTTTACGCAACACAAATTGCCCAACAGGTGGCTGATGGCGATCTGGCGGTCAACATCACGTTACAGAATCATGATCACAGTAGCCTATTAGCCGCGATGCGTCATATGAGCAACAATCTCAGTGATATCGTCGAACAGGTGCGGCAAAGCAGTGAAGCCATCGCATCAGGCTCTGGTCAAATTGCCGCCGGCAGCGAAAACCTCAGTCAGCGTACCGAAGAGCAGGCCGCGAGCCTGCAACAGACCGCAGCCTCCATGGAGCAGATGAATCAGGCTATCCGTCAGAATGCGGATACCGTTCGTAACGCCACCCGGCTAGCCAGTCAGGCTAGCGAGACGGCCACCAAAGGCGGTGAAGCCGTCAGCGATATTGTCGTGACGATGAAAGAGATCGCCGCCAGTTCACACAAAATCAGCGATATTATCAGCGTAATTGATGGCATTGCTTTCCAGACAAATATTCTGGCACTGAATGCAGCGGTCGAAGCGGCTCGCGCCGGTGAACAGGGCAGGGGTTTCGCCGTGGTTGCTGGCGAAGTTCGTTCGCTGGCGCAACGCTCCGCTTCCGCGGCAAAAGAGATTGCCGAACTCATCAATACCAGCGTTGAGAAAGTAGAAGCGGGATATCGGCTGGTCGAGGAAACCGGCAGCACGATTGACGAACTGGTGCGTCAAGCACGCAGCGTAGCGGATCTCATCAGCGAAATCGGGACGACAACACAGGAGCAAGAATCCGGGATTTCGCAAATACATGATGCGGTAAACCAGCTTGATCGCGTCACGCAACAAAATGCCACGCTCGTGGAAGAATCCGCTAGCGCGGCCACTAATCTGAACGAACAATCTTCCCATCTGGTGATGTTGATGAATCACTTCCACCTGAGGGGAACACCACCAGCCACTACCGCACCGGTGATAAAAAAGACGAAGCCAGCCCCTCTGACACTCGCATCGGCTGGCAATACGCACAATATATCCTAAATAATTCAAGTTTCAGGAAGGCGGCAAGCGAAGGAATCCCGATGAGCTTACTCAAGTAAGTGATTCGGGTGACTGAACGAAGCCAACGCACATGCAACTTGAAGTATGACGGATATAACTGGGAAAAATTCTAACGTAAGACACAAACATCACATACTGCGATCACCATGATGCCAACATTTGCGCATCATGGTGAAGAGAACATCAGCCTTTCAGTTGGGAAACATAATCCCGGCGAGGTTGACCGGTATAAAGTTGACGCGGTCGGTAGATACTGATTTCCGATTGATTATGCATTTCATTCCAGTGCGCAATCCATCCAATGGTTCGCCCTACGGTGGAAATAACGGTGAACATGGTGGGCGGCAGCCCCATCGCCTTGAGAATGACCGACGTATAAAAATCCACGCTGGGGTAGAGCTTGTTCTCAAGGAAGTAGGCATCGGTCATCGCGATATGTTCCAGTTCCATCGCCACCTGCAACAGGCTGTCAGCCGTCCCTAACTCATTCAGCACTTCGTAACAGGTTTTACGCAGAATCGCAGCACGTGGATCGAAATGCTGATAAATCGAGTTACCAAATCCCATCAGGCGGAATGAATCGCGGCGATCTTTTGCCCGACGAACAAACTCAGGGATGCGATCGATAGTTTTAATCTCTTCCAGCATATGCATACAGGCTTCGTTTGCCCCACCGTGCAATGGCCCCCACATGGATGCCAAACCGGCAGCAATACTGGCGAATGGATTTGCGCCGGACGACCCCGACGCCCTAACGGCCATCGTAGACGGACACTGACCATGATCGGCATGCAGAATCAAAATACGGTTCATGGCGCGTTCCAATACCGGATTCACCTCATATTTTTCTGCTGGAATGGAAAACAGCATATGCAGGAAATTGCCTGTATAAGACAAGGTATTACGCGGATAGACCGAGGGTTGTTCGACAGAATACTTGTAGCACATCGCGGCCAACGTCGGCATTTTAGACAACAATCGAACCGCGGCCAGTTCCCGATGTTCTGGGTTATTGATATCCAACACGTCATGATAGAACGCAGCAAGCGCCCCCACGACCGCACACATCAGCGCCATCGGGTGTGAATCTCGACGAAATCCGCTAAACATACGGGCGATCTGCTCATGCACCAGCGTGTGACGAGTGATATTGTTGGCGAATTTCCCATATTCTTCCGCCGTGGGCGCTTCGCCATGCAGAAGAATAAAACAGACCTCGGTGAAGTCACACTGCTCCGCTAATTGCTCAACAGGAAACCCCCGATGCAACAATACGCTATTCACTGCATCAATATAGGTAATGGCAGATTCACACCCGGCAGTGTTGGCAAATCCGGGATCGTAGCTGCATAGCCCCTGTGCACCAAATGGGCGGATATCCACAGCATCTTTTCCCATCACGCCGGAACGTATCTCCAGCGTCATTTTTTCTTTCCCGTCTATCACCAACGCAGACTGTCTTGCTGTCATGAATCCTTCTCCTGCCGAATGAATAATCGTGTTTGCTCTCTAATGTACCTAATACGGGGGATTTTTATCGATAAAGTGCATCAGGTCAGACCTGTCATCAGAAGCCATCGCCATAGGGTAATAACCTCGGCCCCGTCTATTTAATACGCTAAAACCGCCGATAGATTGCAAGAATCTGACGTAATATTGATGCAGATAAAGTTTGCTGACGGTTCAACGGCAATAAGTCGGTTATCTCGTAGAAATAGGCACGTTGATTACTGATTAAGTTTTACCGCAGCCAATGCCGCTGGGACAGGCTGGTATTTTTCATGCTCAGTCCGTATAACTGTCCTCCTGTTGTTTAACCTAGTAATTGCTTAACCTAGCAACGGTTTAACTCACTAGCTGTTTAACCCATTAATTGATGACGATTGATATCAGACCTATGAATGATTCATTAAGCCAGATTATTGCCAGCGAATTACAGGCTCGCACGGAGCAGGTAGACGCTGCCATTCGCCTGCTGGACGAAGGAAACACCGTCCCTTTTATCGCACGTTACCGTAAAGAAGTGACTGGCGGGTTGGATGATACTCAACTGCGCACGCTGGAAAATCGCCTGAGCTATCTGCGCGAGTTGGACGAACGTCGCCAGACTATTCTGAAATCTATCGATGAACAGGGGAAATTGACCGAACAGCTCGCTGACGCCATTAACGGTACGCTCAGCAAAACCGAGCTGGAAGATCTCTACCTGCCCTATAAGCCTAAGCGCCGCACGCGCGGGCAAATTGCGATGGAAGCCGGTCTGGAACCGTTGGCCAACGGCCTGTGGCAAGACCCAAGCCAGGATCCGGAGCTAACAGCACAGGCTTATGTCGATGCCGAGAAAGGCGTAGCGGACGTAAAAGCCGCGCTGGACGGCGCACGCTATATTCTGATGGAGCGCTTTGCCGAAGATGCCACGCTGCTGGCGAAAGTGCGTAACTACCTGTGGAAAAACGCCCATCTGGTATCCCGCGTCGTAGAAGGGAAGGAAGAAGAGGGTGCAAAATTCCGCGACTATTTCGATCACCATGAACCCATTGCTTTGGTACCGTCTCACCGTGCGCTAGCTATGTTCCGTGGACGTAACGAAGGCATACTGCAACTGTCTCTGAATGCCGATCCGCAACATGAGGAAGCTCCTCGTGAAAGTTACTGTGAACAAATTATTACCGACCACCTGAATATACGTTTAAACAACGCGGCTGCGGATAGCTGGCGTCGAGCGGTTATTAACTGGACATGGCGCGTTAAGGTGCTTCTGCATCTGGAAACTGAATTGATGGGCAGCGTGCGTGAAAAGGCGGAAGACGAAGCCATCAATGTCTTCGCTCGCAATATGCACGACCTATTAATGGCTGCCCCAGCGGGCATGCGTGCGACCATGGGGCTGGATCCTGGTCTGCGTACTGGCGTAAAAGTCGCGGTGGTTGATGCCACCGGCAAGTTGGTCGCCACTGACACCATTTACCCGCATACCGGTCAGACGGCGAAAGCCGCCGCTATCGTTGCGGCATTGTGTATCAAACATCAGGTTGAACTGGTCGCCATTGGTAATGGTACGGCTTCACGTGAGACTGAACGCTTCTTCCTGGATACACAAAAGCAGTTCCCGGACGTTAAGGCACAAAAAGTGATCGTCAGTGAAGCAGGCGCATCGGTGTACTCTGCATCCGAGCTGGCCGCACTGGAGTTTCCCGATCTGGATGTATCATTGCGCGGCGCCGTTTCTATCGCTCGTCGATTGCAGGATCCGTTGGCGGAATTGGTGAAGATCGATCCGAAATCCATTGGCGTCGGTCAGTATCAACATGATGTCAGCCAGAGTCTGCTGGCGAAGAAACTGGATGCGGTAGTCGAAGACTGCGTAAACGCCGTCGGCGTTGATCTGAATACGGCCTCCGTTGCGCTGTTAACACGTGTTGCAGGGCTGACACGCATGATGGCGCAAAATATCGTGACCTGGCGCGATGAGAATGGTCGCTTCCACAACCGCGAGCAACTGCTGAAAGTCAGCCGTCTGGGGCCCAAAGCCTTTGAACAGTGCGCAGGCTTCTTGCGCATCAACCATGGCGATAACCCGCTGGATGCCTCTACCGTTCACCCGGAAGCCTATCCGGTCGTGGAGCGCATTCTGGCCGCAACCGAACAAGCATTGCAGGCGCTGATGGGAAACCCCAGCGCGCTGCGTAACCTGAAACCAGCAGATTTCACCGATGAGCGTTTCGGCGTACCGACGGTCACAGACATCATCAAAGAGCTGGAAAAACCGGGCCGCGATCCGCGTCCTGAGTTCAAAACCGCCAGCTTCGCCGAAGGCGTAGAAACCTTAAACGATCTGGTGCCCGGCATGATTTTGGAAGGAGCAATCACCAACGTCACCAACTTTGGTGCGTTTGTTGATATCGGCGTCCATCAGGATGGCTTGGTCCACATTTCTTCACTAGCCGATCATTTCGTCGATGACCCGCATAAGGTCGTGAAAGCGGGTGATATCGTGAAAGTGAAAGTGATGGAAGTGGATCTGCAACGTAAGCGTATCGCATTAACCATGCGACTTGATGAACAACCGGGCGATACGGCATCACGCCGTGGTGGCGGCAATGCACGCGGCGATAGCAATACCTCACCACGTCAGTCGGCGGGTAAATCACGCCCCCGCCCAGCCAGTGCCCCAGTCACAGGCAATAGCGCAATGGGCGATGCGTTGGCCGCCGCATTTAAAAAACGTTAGTCGTCGCTTTCCGATTGTGTAATCAATGCCTGACCTTGTGTTATCAGGTCAGGCATCTTTCCTGTAAAACTATTGTCATCTTGTTTCCCTAATAAAACCATGTTTCATTTATCTTGAAATATTCAACCATTTCACATTTTTTTTGTGATCTGCATCTAGGTAAATAAATTACCGTTACGGTAGCATTGTTTCATATAGGAAACCTGAGTTTTATATATAGAACACCATGACAATATTTCAGCAGCTCGAACACAGTAAAGCACCAGCAGCAGTCCGTTTAGTGATGATTATTGACTACATCGCCAAGCGTGACGAAGCCAACTTCACTGATATTTGCACTGACTTGTCTATACCCAAAAGCAGCGTACACCATCTATTAGACGTGCTCGTGGTAACGCAACTGCTGCGCCAGCGTGCTGACGGACGCTATGTTTTGGGGTTGAGGTTGTTTGAGCTGGGTGGTCTGGCAATAAAGAATATCGATCTGCGTAAAGACACCATTAACTTTATGCATGAATTAGTTAAAGAAACAGAGTTAACCTGCCATCTTGGTATTCTGGATGGCAATAACGGTTTCTTCCTGAGTAAAGTGGAATCGCCCAAAGCCATCGTAAAAACATCCTGGGAAGGTAAGAAAATCGTATTTAATCGGATGTCTCTGGGAAAAGTATTATTAGCCTGGTTGCCGCAGGAAAGAATTGAAACGCTGATTGCCGACTGTACCTTTGAGTATTTCACTCCCCGGACAATCACAAATAAAGAAGATTTTCTGCAACATCTGAAAGTCGTCAAGCAACAAGGCTGGGCAATAGACGATGGCGAAGATATAGAAGAAATTTGTTGTATGGCGGCCCCTATTTTTAACCAGGACGGCGAAGTCATTGCAGCAATTGGAGTTAACGGCATGCAATCACAATATGCTAATGGAAAAAAAGAGAAGCACCTGGCAAGCCTGATTCAAACCAGCAAAGCGATTACTGCTCATATTAATAGTCGGAAGGTTGATATTAAATAATAATTTATCATAACCAGACATCATAAATTTTAATTTATGATTTATTGAGAATATCGTTGCGTAAAAGTCAACGAGACGAATACGTTACGACAAAAATACCTGTAAATGCGAATCAAGCATTCCGGGAAGGCCGCTTATAACTAAAAATATGGAAATGGCCATAAACATTAAAGCTACAAAGAATATTCATTATCAATTTTATAATGGGGACAACCATCTTTCACTAATTAATGAAATCGGGTAATAACACCTCGGTGCTTTATTCCCCCTATTTATTACTTTTATACAAATAACCCATCTGCTTTCACTGAAAGCGGGCTGAACACGTTTTTATTTTTAAATGAGGTCTTTATGAAAATCAAACAAGCTATTGATAAAATCCCTGGAGGATTAATGCTGGTGCCACTCTTTTTAGGGGCACTCTGTAATACCTTTACACCAGGCGCTGGGAAATATTTAGGTTCTTTCAGTAACGGTCTGATTACTGGTACTATTCCTATTCTGGCGGTATGGTTCTTCTGCATGGGCGCGTCCATTGAATTGAAAGCGACGGGAACCATGCTGAGAAAATCAGGCGTCTTGGTTGTAACCAAAATAGCTACCGCCTGGGTTGTAGCGTTGATCGCTGGCACATTCTTGCCAGGAGACGGCATCCAAAACGGTATGCTGGCCGGGATCTCCGTTCTTGCTCTGGTTGCAGCCATGGACATGACCAACGGCGGTTTGTATGCTGCGTTGATGAACCAATACGGTTCAAAAGAAGAAGCGGGTGCTTTCGTACTGATGTCTCTGGAATCCGGTCCGCTGATGACCATGGTCATTCTGGGTGCCAGCGGTATTGCTACCTTTGAACCTCAGTTATTTGTCGGTGCCGTCCTGCCCTTCCTGATTGGTTTTGCACTGGGCAACCTGGATCCAGATCTGAGAAAATTGTTTGGTAATTCGGTACAAACCCTGATTCCTTTCTTCGCCTTTGCATTGGGTAACACCATTAATTTGGCCGTGATCCTCCAAACCGGCTTTGCAGGTATCTTCCTCGGCCTGCTGGTGATTGTTGTTACTGGCATCCCATTGATTCTGGCGGATAAATTTATCGGTGGTGGTAATGGCACCGCAGGTATAGCCGCATCCAGCAGCGCAGGTGCCGCCGTCGCTACACCACTGCTGATCGCGAATATGGCGCCGGAATTTGCACCGGTCGCACAACAAGCCACGGCGCTTGTTGCCACCAGTGTGATCGTGACGTCAGTATTGGTGCCCATCCTGACTGCATTATGGGCAAAACGCTTTTCACCTAAACACGCATAAAAAGGTAACGAAATGGACGTACGACAAAGTGTACACAGTGAACATGCGAAAACGCTTGATACCACTGAGCTGAGAAAGAAATTTCTGATCGAAAAGATATTTACACCAAATCAATACACCATGACTTACAGCCACATCGACCGTATTGTTGTGGGCGGGATCATGCCGGTAGATGGCGAGATCACGTTCGATGACGGCATCGGCAAACAGTTTGGCGTGAACTATTTTCTCGAACGTCGCGAACTGGGGCTGATCAATATCGGTGGTCCGGCAAAGATCGTTATCGACGGTACAAGCTATCAGGTTGGCAATGAGGAAGCGCTCTATGTCGGAAAAGGCGCCAAAGCCTTAGCCTTCAGCAGCCTGGACAAAGCTAAGCCAGCAAAACTGTATTATAACAGCGCCCCGGCGCATGCCGTGTTCCCGACACGTGTCATTACACAGGATGACGCGATTAAAGCTCCGTTGGGCGATGTCAAAACCTGTAACAAACGGACGATTTGCAAATATCTGGTGCCGGAAGTGGTGGAAACTTGCCAGTTGAGCATGGGATTAACCCGTCTGGCGGAAGGTAGCAACTGGAACTCCATGCCAACGCATACCCATGAACGCAGAATGGAAGTTTACTTCTATTTTGATATGGCGGAAGACACCATTATTTTCCACATGATGGGTGAACCGCATGAAACTCGTCATCTGGTGATGCATAACGAACAGGCGGTCATCTCTCCGAGTTGGTCGATTCACACAGGCGTCGGCACCAAGAACTATGCCTTTATTTGGGGCATGATCGGCGAAAACCTGACGTTTGACGATATGGATCATATCGCGATGTTGGATTTGCGCTAATCCCTCTGGCATTGCGCCGATAGTATAGAGGCTACAGGGTGAACGTCGTTCACCCTGTTTTTTTATGTTGCATCAGTAATCCAATTCTACTGGCACGGGGTAATCCTGCAATTTCGCCGCTCCGCCCAACGCCTCACGAATCGTGGCGGAATAGCGCATAGTATCCATTCCACCGACAAGCTGGTCCAACTCGCTAAAAGCAAAGCGTAACGAACGATGGTGCGCCCAGCTTTCCAACGGCGTCAGACGATAAGTAAAATACACCACCGTCAGTTCCTGATTAACACGCTCGATTTTCTCAATGCGGCTCACCTGCATACGGCCGTAACACAGGTCGCCATATTGACGCCAGTTCTTCTCACCCACGGGCGATAAACGGTATACCGTGCCAGTCCCTTCAGGCGTCGCCTGCGCCAACCCAGCCTCAACCAACGCATGTAAACGCCCACGGTTCCAGGGCGCATCACCTTTAGGGCTATGTATCGGCCATTGCTTCTCACCTAAACACAGCGGTGACTGCGCATCAAAAAAATCCTGCACGTGTTGCTGATAATCCTGCTCGCTAAGCTGTGCTAACGTACTGAGAGGAAACCATAGCCCGAGCACGAAGAATACCGATGTTCTCATTTTGCCAGCATCGCCTCACTCACTTCCTTGTAGGCTTCATCGGCTGATTGATAGATATTCTGCGTCACCACCCGTTTCCGTTCGGACCATTCATACAACGGCACGCCCGGATCGTCCTGCGAGGTTTTAAAATCGTAAATGGTTAACATGACGTTGGTCGGATCAAAGACATTTTCGCCTTGCTTCCTTGCCGTCACCAGAACGTACTGTTTTCCCGATAAAAACAGCCGGTTATCCTGTATCAGGAAATCCGCCGCCGCAGAAAGCCGATAATCAAACCAGGTAAACGAACTGCTATTGGCGACAGGCATAATGCTATGGCCATCGTCAGGACGCCGAACAAAAAAGGTCATCCCAAGATGAGGGTGTGAAGTATTGTTATCAAACTGAGCGACGACGACATAATCGTTCTTACCATCCTGATTGAGATCAAGCGGGTTGATACCATCGTTCAACGCTACCGGCGAAAATGCTGCGACACTGACGCTTATCGACCACAACGCCAGCCATCCTATATATTTATTTATCATTCAGCGTCCTTACCAACCGAAAACCGATATCAGGCATGAAGAATCCTGGCGTGTGCAGATCGCAACTTGCCAGGCTGTGCGCCTTTTCCAGATAACTGCCGCCACAAAAGTAATACATCGTTTTGCCACCTTCTATGGCATAGGATTCATTCAACCACTCAGATACATTACCGCTCATATCGTAAAGCCCCAACGCATTGGGGAGCTTCGATGCCACGGGTAACGTGCCGAACGATGATGAATCAGAGGGAAAATGCGCCACATCATCCGGCTGTTCATTGCCCGCATAGCGCTGGCCGTAAGTCCCATTTTCCAGCCCTTTACCGCCGCCTCTGGCTGCAACCTGCCATTCTGCCATTGTCGGCAAGCGATAGCCCGATGCCTGTGGGTTCTCGCGGATAAGGTTGTCGTTATCGTCATCCGGCACACGCTTTAGCGTTTTGCCATCAGACGTGAGGTAGTAAGGTTGCAACTGTTCTCGCTCGCTGAGTGCGTTAGCAAAAATCACGGCATCCCACCATGAAACGTTAGTCACAGGATGCAGACCATCATCCTGTTCCGGCGACAAGCAGTCCTCGTAGGTCGCACCATTGCAACCGCCACTTAGCTGATAACCGTGAGCGTCCGCCCATTCACCTAATGCGTGATACTGCTGATAGGTGATTTCCGTTTTTGTCATGGCAAAAGACGTGACAAGCGTGTTGGCGTGAATAGCGTAATTTTCTGGGCCAAAAACAGAGCCAACGTAGAAATGACCACCGTTTACCGCCACTTCTTCTAATAATCGGGCGTTTGAATTAGCCGACACGGGAGAGATAACAAACAGCAAAGCTAAAAAAAGAGCGGAAAAATTACGCATAACATGCCAGTTCATAATAAGAATACATTCAAGAAGCAGGAACACAGGCCTCAACCTGCTGTTTCAGCCATTCATAAAATCGCTGGTGCTTTTCATTCTTTTCCAAGGGTTCAGGTGACAGCAAGCAGTAGGCTGAACCATCGCGCACAAAGCCATAGGGGGCACAGAGCTGACCGTTTTTCAGTTCATCTTGTACCATCAGAAAGGACGCCATTGCCACCCCCAAACCGGATACCGCCGCCTGCACACAGAGATAAAAGTGTTCGTAATCGACACGCACACTGTTTTTGATCGACAGATCTGTGGTCTGCTGCCAACGACTCCATGCGGTCGGACGCGTTCCTGAGTAGAGTAAGCGCTGCCCTTCCAAACTCGGTGGTAACGTTTGGCAAACTGGCCCAACCCATTCATCACAGATCTTGGCGGCATAAGTCGCTGGTGCCTGATAAAAATCATCACGTCGCAATGCCAGATCGACACCGCTACGTACAAAATCAATCGGCCCACCGGCCGCGACTAAATGCAACATGATATCCGGATGCGCGTCATAAAACGTTGGTAAACGAGGGATCAGCCACTTCATCGCGATCGTCGGCTCACACGAAAGCACCAGTGTTTCATGGCGTGCCGACTGCTGTAGCTGAAACACCGCATCTTCCAACTGTTCAAATACCCCTTGCGTCACGGCATACAAAGATCGCCCCGCCTCATTCAGGAAAATCGCCCGGTTACGTCGCTCGAATAGCGTAACGCCCAGAGACGTTTCCAATAATCGAATCTGGCGACTCACCGCACCATGGGTGACATGCAGGGATTCTGCGGCTTTCACAAAACTACCCGCCTGTGCAGCAGCATCAAAAAAACGAAATGCAGTAAGAGAAGGAAGTTTCATATAGACGATGAAAAGTAGCCGATTTCTTTCAAGATAAATCGCTTTTTTCAGCAGTGCAAGCCATCAATAATTATCTTGACCTGACAACACCAGGCGGGAAACTCACTGAACTATAGAGGCATTATGAAAATAATCATTTGGCCAATGCCATTCCATCATTCCGTATTTACCAATCAAACCCAACTCGGTATCTCGCAAAATACATATCAAAATTTCACACTATTTTTTATCTCAATAGCAGACGTTAAATCCTGCGAGGAACAATAAATGAATGAGCTGTTTGCGGTTATCACTATCACGCTATTGGCAGTCATCAGCCCCGGCCCAGATTTTGCGATGATCACACGCAATAGCTACGCGTTCGGCTCACGTACCGGCTTAATCTCCGCATTCGGCATTGCCTGTGGTATACAAGTTCACGTCATGTACACGGTGCTAGGGGTTGCCGTTATCGTCGTCAGTTCCCCCCTTCTTTTCCTGATGATGAAACTACTTGGCGCAGCCTATCTGATCTATATGGGTTACCAGTCGCTCACCAATCGTAACGTGTTAACCATTGGAGAGACCTCGGCACATAAGCCATCAGCATGGGCAGCTTTTCGCATGGGATTTCTCACCAATGCACTGAACCCCAAAGCCATGATGTTTGTCGTATCGACTTATACGCAAGTGGTGCAACCCGATAGCCCATTGTCGAATAATCTCGCCTATGGCTTGTTCATGTCAGTATCGCACTGGATATGGTTTAGCATTGTCGCCTTGTTCTTCGCGACAACAGCGATGCGTGAACGCCTGCTGCGTAAACAATTTCTGGTCGATAAAGTGATTGGCGTTGCGCTGATCGCGTTGGGTACATCATTAACATTTACCCAAAGCCCGGTATGAATTAGAGAGGAAAATAGCATCGGATGCAGGGCGACGCATCCGATGCAAATACGACAAGTTGATTAGTCGCCACGCAGCGCCGTGGCAGGCGATTGACGGTAAGACAGCATCGCAGGGATGGTGAGAACCACTGCGGCAACCAGCAACAGGAGCAGGACGAAGTGGATGTCTTCCCATTCCAGCGTCACTGGCAGAACAAAGCCGCTTTTCTCGCTCATCACCACCGCAATCGCACGGGCGGCAAGATAGCCTAGGCCAACTCCCAGCAGCACACCAACGCTCACTAGCGACATCAACCCGCTCCAAATCAGCGTGAAAATACCGTAGCGCGGTGCGCCAAAGGCACGGAGTGCGCCAATCTGCTTCTGCCGCTGCCGCAGGTGGATCACCGCCACCATCGCCACCGCGACGCCGACTAACCCTTGCGTGCCCAGCGAGATATAGGTCAGCAGCTCACGAATATCCCCCAACATCGAGTACAGCTTCACCAGCACTTCGCCGGGGAACACCGCCAGCGTCGTGTTGCTGCGATACAACGAACGCAGTTGATAAGCGCCAGCGATCGTTTTCGGTTTAACGACGATAGCAGGCAAGCCCGCCTGATGCGCGTGTCCATGCGCCTCTGCTTCGCCGTGCTCGTCATCGTGTGAAGCCGTTACTGGCTGAGCGACAGTAGCATGATGATCATCACTTTCCACACCTTCCGTTGGATGAGCGTCGTTGTGATGCTCACCTTGCGCATGTGCGGTTTCATCATGATCGTGTGCATGGCCGTCATGTTCACCCTCATGCTCATGCGTCTCATGATCGGCATGTTCGTCATGGTCGTGATCATCGTGATGCGCATCGTCCGCACCATCATCGTCCGCACCATGCGGTGGATGGATACCGTGTACTCGCCACACCGCGTTCACTGGTACTAGAATCGCTTTATCCCACGCGCTGCCGTCAGCAGGCAAAACACCGACTACGGTGTAGGTGACGTCATCGTGCGCGTGCGCCCCTTCCGTACCCACCTGACCATGAATAGGGCTAAATGTACTCCCGATCGTCAGCCCCGTTTGCGCCCCCACCACGGCTTCAAAGCCGTCGTTGAACACGCGTCCGGCGGTAAGTTGTCGCTTACCGTTATCCGTGACCAGTGGCGGCGTGGTGCCGACAATCGGCATCCCCTGATAGAAATCACCAAACGCAACCGGTGCCGCCCAGGCGACCAGCGGGTTCTTCTCCAGATCGGTCAACACCTGCGCAGGAATCAACGTCAACGCCGACGGTTGCAGAAACACGGACGACAGCACCAGTTGGGTTTCACTCCCCGGCGCACCGATCACCAGATCAAAACGGTCAGCCGCTTTGGCGCTCCCCATGCGTAGCGCCCTTTCCTGCAAACTCACTGAAATACTCAACGCTGTCGCCGTCGCAATCAGCAACACCACAACCAGCACACCCGGCCAGAGCCGACGCCAGTCAACCCAAATAAGACGCCAAGGAATCATGCGCGATCCTCCTGATACTGCGTGTCCGCCACGAGGCGTCCTTTTTCCAGTTGAATACAGCGCGACATCTGCGAGGCCAGACGCGCATCGTGCGTAATGGCAATCAGCGTCGCACGGCTATCGCGCGCCAGCGTCACCAGCAGGTCGGCAATCTGCTCACCGCTGTGCGCATCCAGGCTGGCCGTGGGTTCATCAGCGATGATGATGTCTGGTTTGCTAAGCAAGGCTCGCGCGACGGCCACCCGCTGCTTCTCGCCGCGTGATAGCACTTCAATCGGACGTTTTGCGGTATCCAACCCCACCTGTGCCAGCAAATCCATCGCCCGCTGCCTGAGCGTCGTCGGTATCCGCCAGTGGTGAAATTGTGCAGGCAGTAAGACGTTTTCTAATGCACTCAGGCCGGGGAACAGGTGGAAATCCTGCATCACCAGCCCAATATGCTTTGCCCGCCAACGATCCCGTTCCGCTTCGTTCATCTGCCAGATATCCTGCTTTTCCCACTGCACACAGCCCGTTCCGCTGTGATCCATCCCAGTGATGGCATTCACCAGCGTGGTTTTGCCAGAACCGGACGGCCCCATGACCGCGACCCGCTCGCCAGAACGAATCGACAGCGCGGGAATATCCAGCACTGCCTCAGACGTATCAGGGAACGTCACACTCAGGTGTTGAATCAATAACTCCGCCATCGGTGCTCCTAAAGGGTATCGAACGTGGCTTCACGCAGGCGAAGCAGGCTGACAAACCCGGTTTCGGGATCGGTCCACGATCCGTGTTCCAGCACGCCTTCCACCTCAATCATGGTGTTGTTCTGTACAAAGGTCTGACGTTTCGCGAGGTAAACAACCACGATATCTTCAGGCCAGTCCGCATCAGACGAACAGAAGGGACACAGCGCCATCGGCATTTTGGTTAAGACAAAGAATTGTGATTCCGCCTTGAGCGGCGGTGCCATAAAGCCGCGCATCGTTACCCGTTTGCCGGAGAGTGCTTTGACGTCATTGGAGAATTCCAGACCCAGCACACCGTAAGAGGCGTACAGCTTATCGAAGGAGAGTTCAGACTGCGCGGCTTTCACCGGCGCGATCCCACCGAGAAGGAGGAGCACCAGCACCGCTCGCAGCCAGGAGAATAAAAGCGGAGTTTCCCCCGCTTTGCTGCATTTCGCATTATTCATAGCGTTGCCGGATTACTTTTTGTCCTGCGGTTTTACCGCCAGTGCATCAACAATGACCCGGAACAGATCGGTGTTTTCCATGTAGCCGCGAATGCGCTCTGCGCCGGGGCCGCTAGCCTGAATCACCATATCGTCAACCGCATGAACGCCCGTATCGGAAGAGCGTGGCAGGATCCCTTCACGGAATACCGCACCTTCCACTTTCTCGTAGGCTTTGTTGGCAACGTATTCGTCTTTTTCGTTCTTGATTGCAGGAACGAACTGACCATCCAGTTTCGGACGGAACGTCTCGTAATAGTCCGGGAAGTTATTGAAGAACACGGCCAGACGTTTAGAGACATTCAGATCATCTGGATAGCCGTCTTTATTGGCATCCTGATAGTTCGGGTAGCCCGCATCTTCATATACGCCCACTTTCTCACGCATCTCAGAACCCGGCTTATTGTCATCGACCGTACCGATGATAGACAGACCGTGCGTATGGTCGCCGGTGACGATAATCATCGTATCCGGGTTTTTCTCGGCGAATTTCTTCGCGATGGCCACAGACTGATCCAGCATGATGGTGTTGGTGAAAGCGCGTTCCCAATCCAGTGGGTGCGAGGCTTTGTCGATCAGGGCAGATTCCACCATCAGGAAGAAGCCGTCTTTGTTTTTGGACAGCACATCCAGCGCGGCTTGCGTCATGTCCGTCAGATCTGGCTGATTAGGGAATTTCTTGGCAACATCGTTTTTCAGGAAACGACGATCCATCACACCATCCATGTTGCCGGTGTGGAACAGCCCCAGCAGTTTGGTCGCCTGTGCCGCATTTTTCTTCAGAGAATCCGCATCGGTCACCAGTGAGTAGCCCGCCTGCTGGAACTTCTCAACGTAGTTGGTTTCGTCTTTACGCTTCGATCCCGGCGTGCTTTTCGGCAGGAAGTAAGCAGAACCGCCGCCCAGCATGACCGTAGGCTGCACGTTGTAGAACATCTCGACGATTTCGGCTTTATCCGCACGACGTCGAGTATGAGAAACAACCGCTGCTGGCGTGGCATCCTGAAGTTCAGCATCGCTGACGACACCAACAGACATCTTGGTCGAGCGAGTCAACAGCTCACCCAGCGTTTCCTGCTTCGGGTGTTCCAGTGAATTTTTGCTCCGGCTGACGTACACTCCCAGCGCGTTCACGCCAGATTTGTGGCCGGTCATGTAGGCACTCATAGTGTTGGCGCTGTCGGCCGCGATGGAGTCGGTACTGGACGTACCGGCAAACGCCATATATTGCAGGTCATCAATCGCCAGGCGACCATCGGCTTTCCCTTCCGTTACGCCTTTGGAGAGGATACGTGCGCCAGTGCGGTGTGCAACCGACAGACCATCGCCGATGAACAGAATGACGTTTTTGGCTTTACGCGTATCGGACGCCTGATAAACCTCCCAGTTCACCTGCGTCTTTTTGCCCTTGGCTTCCGCTTCTACCACATATTTGCCCGCTTCCGGCAAATTCACGTCTCGCAGCCAGATCGTAGAAGCATTGCCGCCGTCTTCACGCTCAACAAACGACGCCGTTTTACCCAGCACCTGCTGGTAATCCTTTCCGTTAATCAGAATACGAACATCTTGTGGCTTAAGTACTTCATCAAACTCAACTTTAAAATCGAATTTCCCGCCTGCCAACATGGTAGCGCGGTCAATGGGATAAATAGCCTGAGCCTGCACCATCCCCGGTAAAGCAGCAGAAATTAGTAAAGGCAGTAACCAGCGAGCTTTCATCGTGATGTCCTTGGTTGCAATATTAGCAGGACATAACGTAGTTACCTTTTTTTACAGTTTGATGAATTTTCTTAAAATTATGGCTGCCTGCACCTAAGTATTTTTCCCTCCTAGGGATTCGGCAAGTAACTGTTCCCAATCTCCCGGCGGGTTTCCACTTGCCAGCATATTGTTAAAAACTTTATAAGCATCATGCTGATCGCCATACGCGCGTTTTGTGCCTGAATCATTTACCCAAGCAAGGATGATAGTTTTGTGTTTCTCGCTATAACGAAAAAATAACCGATACTGGCCCAGAAATTTTGCCCTGAACCAATGTTTATTACCCTCGCCTAGCGTATCGCCTTGTCTAAATTTCGTTTGGGACGGATCGGCACAAATCTCAGTACGGATGACTTTGACTATTGCAGCCAGTAGTTTGGTGGCCTGCTTTTTCTGATAAGATTCTGGGTGTTTTTTCCTCAATTGTTCAACTTCAACAATAAGAGACTCAAACTGCACATCAAAGCAAGGATGTGTAAATAACTGCCATCCGTTTATTGTTTGCTGATCAATCATCTCGCTCACTCATCGTCAGTAAGCGGTGTATCCAGATCAATATCCATCCCTGTGGTTAACGCACTGGCACGTGACATAAGGGCCTGATTAAACGGCTTAATATTTTCTGGATGACGTTGCATATCTTCAGCCAAAAAATGCAGAAAACGATGAATGACGGGATCGTCATCTGTCGCTTCTTCACGCCGACTCATCAGTACCTGCCCGCCCGGTAGCACGCTGTAATGGATGTATTCTCCAGGTTTCAGGTTCATGGCATCACGCACAGACGATGGAATTGTGGTCTGGCTACGCGCTGTTAAACGACTATCGGCGCGCAACAATACATCCGCTGATTTTAAATCAAACATTTTTTAATCCTCAGTATCGCGCGTCAGTGTCCAGTTCCAAACAGGGTCATACCGGAGAAAAAGGTCACATTGAGCCTTCATTCGCCGTGTTTGAATGTCGATTATTTCGCGATCTATAAGAACAGTAATGCAAATGCATTGGCAATGCAAATGCATTATTTTCTTTTCTATCGAGGCCATAATGTCATCATGCCTTCTCCTTCAACGGGAAACGTCGGCGAACAACGACGAAGAACAGCGGCACGAAGAAAATCGCGAGGATCGTGGCAGAAACCATCCCACCGCTGGTCGTCATCACGCAACTCAAGTTATTTAGAATATCGGGTAAGCAAGAAAACTCAGAGAACATACAACTTCAAGTAGGTGGGGATAAAAAAAACAAATATTGTCGTTATATTTCCTCCTAATCGAGAGCGAGTGCCGCCATAATAATTTCTTTTTTATCAGGATAAACGCTCAGATAAACGTCGTATTCACCATAAGATCGTGAACGCCAACGGATGGTATTAGCATCAATATGCTCAGGAATAAATTTTTTAGCTATTAAATAGTCTTCCAACTTTGATGGGTCAGTCGCCCCCATAAAAAATATGATATTTGTCTCAGGTTTGTTACCGTCACGGGCTGAATAGACTATGTAATAACTCGGTGACACAAGAGGCGTCTCCTTTATCACCTCCATTGAAAAAAACTGGTTATAAAACCAATTTTCTTTTGTGTAAGAAAGACTATCAATAGTCATTAATTTGAGAATCGCACATACCGCCACCACAATAACGGCAAAAAAAACGATTTTCTTATTAATTCCCATATACCCTTCTATCGTTCAACTGCCACGTCATGCCTTCTCCTTTAACGGGAAGCGGCGGCGCACAACGACGAAGAATAGCGGCACGAAAAAAATCGCGAGGATCGTGGCAGAAACCATCCCACCGATGACACCAGTACCGACCGCGTGTTGGCTGGCTGAACCGGCACCACCGCTGGTCGCCATCGGCAAAACACCAAAAACAAACGCCAATGATGTCATGAGGATGGGACGTAACCGTTGGCGTGATGCTTCCAATGTCGCCTCAACCAAATCTTTCCCTTTTTGGTTCATTTCATTAGCAAATTCAACAATCAGGATGGCATTTTTCGCTGCCAGCCCAACGACAGTCAGTAGCCCTACCTGAAAATAAACATCGTTTTCCAGTCCACGTGTCCACGTCGCGACCAGTGCGCCCACCACGCCAAGCGGAACCACCAGCATTACTGAAAAAGGCACGGTCCAACTCTCATATAGCGCCGCCAAACACAAGAAAACCACCAATAAGGAAATCGCGTAGAGCGCAGGCGCTTGTGCCCCCGTCAACCGCTCTTGGAAAGACATCCCCGACCATTGTAAGCCCACCCCCTGCGGTAGATTAGCCACTAACGACTCCATGATCGTCATGGCTGTCCCCGTACTAACGCCAGGTGCGGCCTCACCGACAATTTCCAGAGAGGAATAACCATTGAAGCGTTCAAGACGGGGCGACCCCGTTTCCCAGGCGGTATACGCAAACGCACTGAACGGCACCATTGCGCCCTGATGGTTACGGACATACCACTGATTGATATCGTCCGGTAGCATGCGGTACTTCGCTGCCGACTGAACATAGACTTTTTTCACCCGACCACGATCAAGAAAGTCATTAACATAGGTCGAACCCCAGCCAGTTTTCAGCGTGCTATTGATATCGCTAATCGAGACGCCAAGCGCCTGCGCCTTACGCTGATCGACATGAATACGCAGTTGTGCGCTGTCATCCAGACCATTATGACGCACACGCGTCAAGTCAGGGTTTCCACCCGCCATCGCTAATAACTGGTTACGGACCTGCATAAACTGCTCGTGCCCCATCCCTGCATGATCCTGTAACTGCATGGAAAAACCGGCCGCGCTGCCTAATCCATTAATGGAAGGGGGGCTACTGGCAAACACCCGCGCTTCGTTGATACTACGAAAAGCCTTAGTCGCACGCTCAATAATGGCAAACGAACTGTTCTCCGATCCGGCGCGCTCCTCCCAATCTTTGAGTCGAATAAACAAACGAGCCACATTCTGCCCGTTACCTCCGGGGCCAGAACCGATAGTGGAAAATACCGACGTCACGTTATCTTTTTCTTGCGTAAGATAGTATTGCTCAATGTTGTTGACTACCTGTAGTGTCTGCTGCTGGGTAGCGCCCGGCGGCAACTGAACCTGTGTCGTAAAAATACCGCGATCTTCCTGTGGTAAAAACGACGTCGGTAGTTTGAGAAACAGGAATGCCATCACACCGATAATGCCCAAATAAAGCAGCAACCAGCGACCACTGTTAACCAGAATTTTTCCTACACCACGTTCATAGCGATGTGCATTTTGATTGAAGCAACGGTTGAACCACCCAAAGAATCCTTTACGCCCATGATGCTGACCTTTAGCAAGTGGTTTTAACATCGTGGCACACAGTGCGGGCGTCAGGATCATCGCAACCAATACGGACAAGATCATTGAGGTCACAATCGTGATGGAGAACTGGCGATAGATTGCGCCCGTGGTGCCGCCAAAAAACGCCATGGGTACAAAGACCGCCGACAGTACCAGCGCAATCCCGACCAACGCACCTTGCACTTGCCCCATCGATTTCCGCGTGGCTTCCCGTGGCGAGAGCCCCTCTTCGCTCATCACCCGCTCTACGTTTTCCACGACCACAATGGCATCGTCCACCAGCAGACCGATAGCCAGCACCATCGCGAACATCGTCAGGGTATTCAAGCTGAACCCACAGGCGTATAGCACGGCAAACGTACCCAGCAATACCACCGGCACCGCAATCGTAGGAATCAACGTGGCGCGGAAATTTTGCAGAAACAGATACATCACCAGAAAGACCAGCAGCACCGCTTCAAACAGGGTTTTCACCACATCGGTGATAGAGGCTTTAACAAAGGGAGAGGTTTCAAAAGCGATTTTGGCTTCCAGACCATGCGGGAAGTACTGCGACAATTCTTCGATACGTTCTCTGACGCGCTTATCCGTTTCCAGCTCGTTCGCGCCAGACGCCAGCTTTACCCCCAGACCGGAGGCCGCCTGACCATTATAACGGCTGAGAAAATCATAGCGCTCGGCACCCAGCTCAACATCCGCGACATCCCCTAGCGTCACCGCCGAACCGTCCTGGTTAACTCGCAGGGTAATTTCACGAAACTGCTGCGGCGTTTGGAGCAATGACTGCGCATTAATCGCGGCGTTAAGTGCTTGATGGTCTACTGAGGGCACGCCACCGACTTGCCCGACTGAAACCTGGCTGTTCTGTGATTCAATGGTTTTCACCACGTCGTCAGTGGTGAGCGAATATTTCACCAACTTGAGCGGATCGAGCCAAATGCGCATGGCATACTGCGATCCGTAGGCATCGACGTCGCCTACCCCGCTGATACGGCTGATAGGTTCCTGAATATTGGTGGCGACATAATCTGAGATATCCTGCTTATCCATGCTGCCATCGGTGGAGACAAACGCGATCATCAGAATGTTGGTATCACCGGTCTTATTGACGGTGACGCCCTGCTGCTGCACATCCTGAGGAAGCTTACGCACGGCGGACTGAAGCTGATTTTGCACCTGCTGGCGAGCTTCGTCGGGGTCAGTACCAGCTTCAAAGGTCAACGTGACACGGGCCTGTCCGGTCCCGCTACTATCAGAGGTCATGTACATCAGGTTATCCAACCCCGTCATGCTCTGTTCAATAACCTGAGTAACCGTATTTTCAAGAGTCTGCGCCGACGCGCCTGGATAATTCGCAGTGATACGCACACTGGGCGGTGCCAGATCGGGATACTGTTCCAAAGGCAGCGATTTAATTGCTAGCATCCCGCACAGGCTGAGAAGAATAGCCAGCACCCACGCAAAAATCGGGCGATCGATAAAAAAACCCGCCATCGCTTTCAGACTCCTCAACCGTATTTCGAAGGGGTAATCCCCGACACTGACTATGTAAACTATCGGCAGACTCAATCATTACCACAGGGTGGCAAATTACCTTACCTGCGTAAACCGTCGAAATCGTGGAGAAATTGAGGAGAAAATGTAAATTATCGTCTTTACGTATCGATGAACATCTAAAGAAGGAATGGACACAACCTGCATGTCCATTCCTGATGGGTATTGTCTTAACGACGTGAAAACAGCATTTTCAGGTAACGATTACAGCACCATCCTTGCAATCATCAGCCCTACCACCACCGAGACCACGACACTGACCAATCCCGGACGCATAAAGCTATGGTTTAGCACATATTTACCAATGCGGGTCGTCCCCGTCGTATCAAATGCCAGCGCAGCCAGACATTGCCCGGCGACAGGAATGAAGAAATAACCATTTACCGCAGGCCATGCACCGATAAGCGCATAAGCAGGTAAACCCAACGCGATCCCTAATGGTAATAAGATCATCGTCGTTGCCGCCTGACTACTGACCATTGCAGAAACAAAAAACATCATTACCGCGATCAACCAGATATGTTCCTGCAAGATAGACTGCACACCGGCTTTGATGAAGGGTAAATTTCCACTCACAAACGTGTCGCTCATCCACGCCAGACCGAAGGCACACACAATCGCCAATGCACCCGCCTTAAATACCGTCCCACTCAAAATCTGGTCAATGGACGGACGGCAAAATAAAACGATCAGACAAGCGAACGACAACATGGTTATCTGAATCGTATATGACATGGATAACAGCTGTGGACCTTTTGCGGTTTCAACCATCGGCCGCAGGGATGGAAAAACGCCGAGCAGCACAATCACTACCGCACCCAACAAAAACAGCAGGACAGACAGCTTCACACGCCAGGTCGCGGGAGTACGCGCTTTCCGCTGTTCGGTGCCCTGAATCAGCCCTTCTTTTACCCGACGTTGATATTCCGGATCGTCGGCCAGCTCTTTCCCCATGGAGAACGTCGACAACGCCCCTGCCGCCACACCAATAAGTGTCGCAGGGACACAGACTAGCATGATGGAGGAAATGCTGATGTCTAACGGCATCATGAAGCCAATCATTGCTGCCATGGCCGCAGAAATCGGACACGCCGTTATCGCCTGCTGTGACGCAATCACCGAGATGGATAAGGGGCGCTCAGGCCGAATACCTGAATCACGAGCAACCTCAGAAATCACCGGCAACAGGCTGTAAACGACATGGCCGGTGCCCGACATAAAGGTAAAAAGGTAGGATACAAATGGCGCGAGTATTGTAATGTATTTCGGATGCCGCCTGAGCAATCGTTCAGCAACCGAAACGAGAAAATCCAATCCCCCCGCAGCCTGAAGTGACGATGCCGCCAGCACGACAGAAAGAATAATCAACATCACATCGACGGGAGGTGAAGACGGCGATAGCTGGAACAGGAAGACCAGTACACCAACGCCTAAACCGCCGATCATTCCCAAAAAAACGCCACCGATTCTGGCACCATACATCAGAGCTAATATAATGAAACACAATTCTGTCCAAAACATATATCACCCCAACTTTTATTTTAATATCCCGCCATACTTCAAGTTGCATGTGAGTTGGCTGCAAATCGAATTATTTAGGGTGTAGTGTCAAAATGAATTTCGGATAATTATTCGGCTTATAAATAAGATTTACTTATTCTATGAATGCTTTTCCATAACCGAACGCCCCGAAGTATCGCAATGTTTTCCCTGCTAGCTGATTCCCTTTTTCTATTGCAGTTAATATCTTTTCTTTTTTAGTGCCTTTAAACTGTTCATCAGAAAACAAGAACGAGACTAAAAATCCAGTAAGAAAAGAATCGCCTGCACCCAACGTATCAACAGGTTTTATATAATCAGGACGATAAAAAGTTATTTCATCGCCATCATAATGGTAAACACCTTCATGACCACGCGTTGCAACTACAGTCTTACAACCATAATCAAACAGCATATTTAATTTACTTTTTGTTTCCTCTTCTGATAAATGACTACAGGAAACAAAGCCATAATCAATAAAAGGACACACTTGCCTGAAGTAATCATCCGTACCACGCATAGAGAAATCGAATGATAACAGGACACCTTGTTGTTTAATGATCTCTAATTGGCTTTCCAAATAGCTATTCAGACTCACATGAACCAAATCAAACCCTGAGATATAGTCTAAATCGGCAGATTCAAAAACGAGTGGATGTTCACGCAGCACACCACCTTTATTACTGTGGAGAAAGGTTCTTTCACCGTCGATCAGGTCAATGCAGGCATAGCCATTCTCCCCGGGATAACGGCGACATCGTTGCGTATCAATACCAAGATGGTGTAGCGTGTCCTGCACATGTCTGGCAGGTTCATCGTCACCAAATACCCCCATGAATGCGCTGTCTAATCCCAACTGTTTGGCATAAACGGAAAAATTTAGCGCATTTCCACCTGGGTACATCAACCCAGTGTGTAAATATTTATCAACAACATTATCGCCAATACCAATGACTCTGTATTTCATTTATTTTCCCGCCGTCTTTCTCAGGGTAAATAACGGTATCTCATGTTATTAAGACAATAACGACTCACTGACAGAAAAGGAACAGCATCCTTGCTGAAATACCCTTTCATACAAAAAATGACACATATATCAATTTTATTAGAATAATCCGGGGTATCGTTTTTATAAAAAATATTGTTCGTTTATCAGTAATCAACTTTCCACATATAGCGACGTGTTGTTAGCGGATGTTGACGAATCGCGGCCAATGCACGATTGTAAACCGGATAAACATTATTAAATAAAGAGTGGTTAAAATAATCGACAACCGAGACATCAAGAGTAGAAATACCTAACTCTTTTGCATCAATCACTTCAATACGCTTGCCGTATTTTTTAAGGAATGTCAGCGCACGTTCATCCAACGCTCTGGTTTTCCCTTCAGAAAGTTGAATAAAGAATGGCGTGTTGGCATCGGTAATCTCAAAGGGTCCATGGAAAAACTCACCGCTATGCAGACAAGCAGAATGAATCCATTGCATTTCCATGAAAATACAAATGCTTTGTAGATAAGCTGAACCATAGCTCGCACCACTACCCATCGTATAAATCACCGGGTCGTTTTTATATTCTTCAGCAAAAGCCAGTGCGCGTTTTTCAACATGAATACAAGCCTGTTTAACGATTTTGTCGATCTTACCTGCTGCGTCCAGGAACTTATCGTAATGGGCATAGCCTTCCATCTGGTTGAGAATCTCAACGCCGGTTAACAATGCTTTTATGGTTTTTTCTTCAGCAATATCTTTATCGTCGCCAAAGCTATAAGTCACCACGTGATCGCAAAACTCCACCAACGGAGAATCCGTGAGCCATGTTAAACCAATAACCGGAACCCCACGACTCTGCGCCAATTCTGCGGCTTTAATCGTTTCTGGCGTATTGCCTTTATGTGATGCAACAATCAATACCGCATTTTCACCTAACGCAGCAGGCGGGTTATTGACGAATTCGCTACTGTTGTATAGCCCGACAGAAATGTCTTTGCCTTCTGTTTCCAAAAAGCTTTTTACCGGATAAAACGCCGCATAGGAGCCACCACAGGCTGCGTAGTAAACATGCTTAATCCCGCCAACGTCTGCCTTATCTGCAATAATGCCCGTTACAATCTCTTTTATGCTCATGATTCCTCTCAATAGCGCTTGTGCTTGGATACTCAGTTCACACGTTAAAAAATGTATTAAAATGAACTATGAATTACATATAACATTGCAATACATATCATTCAACAAATCGTTCGCTACATGCAAAAAAACTATGGAGCAGATCACTCTTCCCGCATTAACGACGGGGAAGTTAATCTACCGGCTGAGTGGAGACGACAAAAAAACCGCCGCGGGCGGTTATTAGCAATGAAGAACAGATGGAGCGGCAACGCTGAAGAGTATTAGACAAAAAAACGGATTTTATCGCCCACAATAAGCTGGGTAGATGAGCAAGAAGCCTTACCGTGATTATCAATAATACGACTGGTAATAGAGATTAGCGGATACCCTGTCGGTATCGCCAGATAATGGGCAACGTCGTAGCTCGCGTATACCAGCTCAATAACCTTGGCTGAGCGGGTAAAATAGATATCGTATTTTTCCTTCAGAATTTGATACAACGACTGTTGGTTAAGCTCTTCCGTCAACAGGAAGGAAAACGTTTCGGGAAAACGGGCGATTTCCAGTGAAACCGGAATATCATCGGCGTAGCGAATACGCTCCAACGTGATAATACGGTCATCGTCGGCCAGTTCCAGCGCATCGCGAACCTCTGTTGTCGGCATTTCAATGACGGATTTAATCGTCCTGGCTCCCGGTCGACGCCCTTGCGAACGACAAAGCTCAGAAAAGCTGACAATGCCGGACATATCACGTTGAAATTTTTCCGCCGAGACAAAGGTTCCTTTGCCGGAAATTCGCGTGAGTAAATGATCTCGCGTTAACGCTTCCAACGCCTTGCGAACGGTAATGCGGCTGACCTGATAATTCTGGCTGAGTTCCAGTTCCGTGGGGATTTTCTGTCCGGCTTTAAACTTACCATCCAGAATCGCTGATTTGATCTTCTGTTCTAACTGCTTATACAAGGGCAGTGCACTGTCGGTATCCAGTTTCGCCACGATATTGACTATCCTTTTTTATCAGGCATTACGCTGTACGCCCATCCAACACGCGCTTTACAGCGACGTATCCATAATCTGTCCGCATGTTAAGCATAACATTATATAACAAAGGCGTTGAATAACCCACAGTCCAACCAGTTTTCTTCCCTGACGCCTTCATCAGGCTGATACCGCTCGTTGCGAAAACGCCATAATGGCATCGACAAATGCGTCCGGATGAGAAATAAACGGCGCATGTGCCGCCTTGGGAATCACCAGCGATGATGAGTCGGGCCATTGTTGATCCAACAGGCTCGCCACCTTCCGCGGTACCAGACCATCCAATGCGCCATACACTCTCAGGAAGGGTTGCGTCATCGCGGCGAGCGACTGACGCAAATCAGCCTGACGAAGAATATCCAATCCGCCATTGAGCACCTCGACGGATGGCATCGGTTGTTCCAGCACCACACTTTTCAGTAAACGCGCATCTTGCCGTGCACTGTCCGTCCCCAGCGTTTGTAACGCCAGAAATCGTTCCACGGTACGCTGAAAGTCTTCGCTAAGCTGCTGCTGAAATCCCTGTAACACGGTGGACTTGATGCCCGGCCAGTCCTCTTGCGCGCGAAAGCACGGTGAAGACGCCAGTGTGATCAATCCAGCCACCCGCTGCGGAGCACACAATGCGACCTGACTGGCAACCAACCCACCGAGCGACCATCCCAACCAGATAGCTCGTTCCGGGGCACGAGCCAGCACAATGTCAGCCATCTGCGCCAGCGTCAACGGGCCAAATCCCTGACTTCGCCCATATCCAGGCAGATCGACCAGATGCAATCGAAAATGCGGCGCTAATCGTGCTGAAATGCAACGCCATACCTGAGCATTCAGCCCCCATCCGTGCAACAGCACAAGTTCCGTTTTTCCTGCACCTTCTGTCTGCCAATACAACGCGGTCATCGGTTATCTTCCTACCGTCAGGAATCCTTTTTAGGGGACGTTCTATTTTTCGGGAAATCATTATATAAGGAAATACGATGTTAACCATCGCAGCCCACTGCTGGCTATGTCGATTACCGCTTTATCATAGCCGATGGGGGATCTGTTCATTTTGCCAGCGTCATTTACCAGCACCGCCGCTGTGCTGTCCTCGCTGTGGTTTACCGGCAGTTGATGCCTCACGACAATGTGGTCGATGTCTGCAACATCCACCACCATGGCAGTCGATGACGTTTGTCAGCGACTATGCGCCTCCCTTCAGTACCTTGCTGAAATTATTTAAATTTCAGGGTAAAACGGAATTGGCGACCGTTCTGGCACGACAAATTTTATTAACCTGGCTAAAAGCCTATCGGGAACACGCACAACGCAATGCCATTCCTCTGTATCGACCCGACATGCTAGTTACCGTTCCATTACATAAACGACGCCAGTGGTTACGCGGTTTCAACCAGACGGAATGCTTAGCCCGACCATTGGCACACTGGCTGGGATGTGAATATTCCCCCCAGACAATTCGCCGCCAACGCCAAACCCGAATACAGCAAACGCTCAGCGCCAGCGCCCGACGAAATAATCTGCGAGGCGCATTTGCCTGCGCGGTACCGTTGACCGGTAAGCAGGTCGTACTCTTAGACGATGTCGTCACCACTGGCAGCACCGCTGCTGAAATCAGCCGATTATTGCTGGCTCAGGGAGCTATCGGGGTCCAGGTATGGTGTTTGTGTCGAACCTTGTAGTTAGGGGGAGGATGGGCGTATTATAACCGACATGCGTAGTCAACCATTGAGTTTAACATTATGATCCACATTACTGATGCTGCTCAGGAACACTTTCTGAAACTGCTGGCAAAACAGGAAGAAGGCACGCAAATTCGTGTTTTCGTCATTAACCCAGGTACGCCGAATGCGGAGTGTGGTGTGTCTTATTGCCCGCCAGATGCGGTGGAAGCCAGCGACACCGAACTGAAATTTGAAAAAATTTCTGCCTATGTTGATGAACTCAGCGCCCCTTATCTGGAAGATGCGGAGATCGATTTCGTTACCGACCAGTTAGGTTCTCAACTGACGCTAAAAGCACCGAACGCCAAGATGCGTAAAGTGGATGATGATGCACCGCTGATAGAGCGTGTGGAATACGTTCTTCAATCGCAAATCAACCCTCAGTTAGCGGGCCACGGCGGTAAAGTCACGCTGATGGAAATTACCGATGATGCGCTGGCGATTTTGCAATTCGGCGGTGGCTGTAACGGCTGTTCAATGGTCGATTACACGCTGAAAGAAGGTATTGAGAAAGAATTACTGCAAAAATTCCCCGAATTGAAAGGGGTGCGTGACCTCACCGAGCATCAGCGCGGCGAGCACTCTTACTACTAACATTTAGTATTACTCATATTTCGTATTATTAATGTGCCGTTCTGGGAGCTCCACTCCCAGAACAGCTGTTTCATTTCTTTGTGGCCGTCAATCTCGTGAATGCCATCACTTGCCGGGTGCGCTACGACGTAAATCAATATCTCTGATCAGACGTTCCAGATAACGATCGGAAAAAATTGACTCCAGCGAGCGAGATAACTTACGCCGCCAGTTGGGATATTCCCGGTTGGTGCCTGGTACGTTTACCGGCGTCGCCATATCCAACCAGTCTTCCAGTTGAAACCCCACTAACGCACTGGCGCTATCGGTAATGTAACGCTGCACACCACGGTTAAGCGGCGAACTCATCGTCGTCAGCACCGAGTTCCGCCCCACTCTTTGTGGCAGCAAACCATGTTGATGTAATGCATCCAGCAACCCCTGCTTGGCTTTTTCACGCAGTTGGATCTGCTGTTGTAATAACTCCGGGTTTGGATATAGTCCCAAATCCTTACCCAACGATAAATCTACCGCCTGCCAATAGCCACGTAATGTCGGGAGATCGTGTGTAGTAATCGTCGCCATGGATTGACGAGGGTAGTCAGATGATGGACGAAAAACGTCTTTCTCATCTTTCTCATCTTTCTCAAAAAACAGTACCTTGTAGGAATACACCCCATAGTCCTGCAATTTGCTGACAATCTCTGCGGGTACGGTTCCTAAATCTTCACCGATAATCAGGCAGCGATGTCGCTGACTTTCCAACGCCAACACCGCTAACAAGTCATCAACCGGGTAATGCACATAGGCACCGCCCACTGCGGTTTCCGTTTTAGGGATCCACCATAATCGCAGCAACGCCATCACATGATCGATCCGTAACGCGCCACAGTTCGCCATATTGCTGCGTAACACATCAATAAAAGGTTGATAGCCTCGAGCACGCATCATATTGGGATTCATTGGCGCCAATTGCCAGTTTTGTCCCTGAGGGCCAAGCGGATCTGGCGGTGCGCCAATAGACGCATCCAGACAATAGAGGTGGCGCTCATCCCAGGTTTCCGCGCCGCCCTGTGCCACGCCAACGGCTAAATCACGATACAAACCGATAGGCAAACCAAGCTGTTTACTGTGTGCAAAACACTCCGCCAACTGCTCATAAGCCAACCATTGCAGCCAGCAATAGAACATGATTTCGTCAGCCTGTTCACGACGGAACGACTTTACGGATTCACCATGCACGTCATGGTAACGGGCCGGCCATTGAGACCAGTCCGCATAGTTTTCACCTTGCTGTTTAAGATAATCCTGTAGTGCATCGAAGGTCGCCTGAAGTTGCAGGCTTTGTCCACCATTAAGTACAAACTGGCGAAATGCGCTGGTCCGCGGGTCTAATGCACTCCGGTGATTAAAATAACGGAAAGCCATCCGCAACGCGGTAAGTTTCAACGCCATCACTGATTCGTAATTGACCCAACGCTCAGTGCGCAGCGCCGTTAATGTGTGCTGAGTCTTATCCAGTCGCCACCACTGCTGTGCTTCAGCGCTTTGTTGAAAATCATCAACCCGATTCACATCAATATAAATGACGTTCAGCCAATGACGAGAGGAAGGGCTATAGGGGCTGGCGGCATCAGGGTTCGCCGGATACAGGGAGTGTAATGGGTTCAGTCCAACAAACACACCGCCACGGCGGGCTATCTGCTCAACCAACTGGCGCAAATCACCAAAATCGCCAATCCCCCAGTTATGTTGCGAACGCAATGTGTAAAGCTGAGCGGTTACGCCCCACCAGCGTTTCCCTTGCTGGATAGCCTCTGGTTCATAACAACGTGGCGGCGCCACAATAATACGGCATGACCAGCGGCGATCGGCCTGAGTCAGGGTCAAGAGGTGATAGCCAAGAGGTAAAGCTGTCGGGAGCGTCAGCGCGGTGCCTCCCAGCGTTTTTCCCTGAACCTGTCCACCATTTTCATACATTAGCGTCCAGCCAAATTCGCCACTGCCGCTCAGCGAAATAACGGCATCACGCCCATGAAGAAAAACACTCACCGGGGGCAAAGGTGCATTTTCACTTCCAGACACATCCATCATCGCCAGAAGTTTATCCCTGATCGATGCATCGACAAGACGTTCATTGCCGTATGCATCGGTATATTTTTCTGCAATACCTGTCTGTTGGATTGCCGGTTTATCCACCTTGAATACCCTCTTCCTTTTCCTTAACGACGCACTTGCCAAATGCGTTTCTGGTAGTCACGAATTGCCCTATCCGAACTAAACATTCCCATTCTGGCCGTATTCAGCACACAACGGCGCGTCCATTCCTCCGGTTCGCGATATTGCGCATCGACATCCTGTTGTACCCGGCAGTACGGCGCAAAATCCGCCATTAACATATAGGGATCGCCCGCTTTCAGCAGGCTATTTAATAGCGGTGCAAATGCCTGCTTATCCCCCTGACTAAACACGCCGCTGGCCAATTCAGATAATATTTCACGTAATAACGGCGTTTTTGCAATCTCGTCTGACGGAACATACCCTTGGGCTTGCAGCGCTTTTACCTGCGCCACCGTATGACCGAAAATAAACATATTCTCTGCGCCAACCTGCTGGGCCATTTCAACATTCGCGCCATCCAGCGTTCCCACCGTTAGTGCACCATTCAGCGCCAGTTTCATATTGCCAGTCCCGGACGCTTCCTTACCTGCCGTCGAAATTTGTTCAGAAACATCTGCCGCAGGGATCATCCATTCCGCCAACGACACACGATAGTCAGGAAGAAACACGACCTTAAGGCGATCGCGACAGCGACTGTCCCGATTAATCGTCTCTGCAACCTGGTTAATGGCATAAATGATATTTTTTGCCAGCACATAACCCGGTGCGGCTTTCGCGCCAAAGAGGAAGACGCGCGGAACTATATCCAGATGCGGGTTATCGCGCAATTGACGATAAAGCGAAAGAATATGCAATAAGTTCAAGTGCTGGCGCTTATATTCATGCAAGCGCTTAATCTGTACGTCAAATAGTGCGTGTGGATCGAGAATCACGCCGTAATGCTGCTTGAGATGATCCGCCAGCCGTGCCTTATTGTCATACTTTATCTGCCGGTAACGCTCACGGAATCCCGCGTCTTCGGCATAGGGTTCCAACCCCTGCAAGGCGGGTAAGTCATCGACCCATTCGGTCTGTAATGTGTCATCAATCAGTGCAGACAGCGCGGGATTGCACTGTTTCAACCAGCGCCTCGGGGTAATACCGTTAGTAACATTATGGAATTTTGTCGGCCACAGTTGGTGATATTCAGGAAAGAGGTCTTTTACGATCAGCTCAGAATGTAATGCCGCTACGCCATTAACCGCAAAACAGCTCACCACGCACAAATTAGCCATCCGGATTTGCCGCTGGTAACGAATGGCGACTTTCGCCCAAACCTGACGGTCTCCCGGCCAGATCTTTTCTACTTCCGTCTTGAACCATGCATCAATTTGTCGAATGAAAGACAAATGACGAGGCAGCAGCCGACCAAACAGACGTTCATCCCAACGTTCCAGCGCTTCCGGCATCAATGTATGGTTGGTATAAGCGAACGTACGACCGGTTATCGACCAGGCATCCTCCCAACTTAGCTTATGTTCATCCACCAACAGGCGCATTAATTCCGGGATTGCTAACGTCGGATGAGTATCATTGAGCTGAATCACTTCGTAATCAGGCAGTTCGTGCAGCCCTCTCCCCGCATTCAGATGCCTGCGCAAAATATCAGCCACCGAGCAGGCGCATTGAAAATATTGCTGCATCAACCGCAGGCGTTTGCCTGCCGTATGATTATCATTTGGATACAGCACTTTGGTCAGGCTCGCGGCGGTAATACCAGCCTGCTCCGCTTTAAGATAGTGTCCTTCGTTGAACAGCGTCAGATCGAACGGATGACGATGCGTCGCCTGCCAAAGACGCAGCGGCTGCGTGATACCATTGCGATAGCCTATCACGGGCAAATCACAGGCTTCGCCACGAAAAACCATGTCAGGTTGCCACGATTGACTACCGTCATCGTGTGTCTGTAATTTTCCCCCAAACCCCACATCAACGGCGAATCCGGTTCGCTGGAAAAACCAGGGGTAGCTATCACGCCGCCAATCATCCGGCGTTTCTTGCTGGTGTCCTTGTGAAAAATGCTGACGGAACAATCCGTATTGGTAATTCAACCCATAACCCGTTGCCGCCTGCCCGACCGTCGCCATTGAATCCAGAAAACAGGCAGCCAATCGCCCCAGTCCGCCATTGCCCAGACCAGGATCGCTCTCATGCTCTAGCACATCATTCAAACTGATCCCTTGCTCAGCCAACACCGCTGCCGCATCCTCGAACCACCCCAGATTCAATAGATTGTTGCCCGTCAGACGCCCCGGCAAAAACTCCATTGATAAATAATTCACGTGGCGCGAAGAAGGCACATCAGAAGAAGTCGCGGTATCAGGTTCACTGGGCCGATCAGACTGGGCTGCCAACTGTTCTGCCAGTGCCACGCTAACCGTGTGCCAACGCTGTTCCGGGGTCAATAGAGTGAGGGAGGCTACGCCATGATACTGCCGTTGGCGCAGCAAGGAAGCGGCAAACAGAGATGCGTTGAATGACAAAGGTTGCGTAGATGAAAACGATGACATGGTGCCTCTCCCCTCAAGTCCGTCGCGGAAAAAGGCACCTCTGGATCAGCACAACTCCAACTGCACCTTATGTTGTTCGATAATTTTCTGCACGCTGGGTGGTGGTAGTTGGTCGGTAAAAAGATAGTCGATCAAATCCATATTGCCCAGGTTTACCATGGCATTTCGGCCAAACTTAGAATGATCCGTTACCAACATGACACAACGTGAGTTTTCAATAATCGCGCGTTTCGTTCGCACTTCATGGTAATCAAACTCCAGCAATGACCCATCCATGTCAATGCCGCTGATACCCAAAATACCGAAATCCAGACGAAACTGAGAGATAAAATCCAGCGTCGCTTCGCCCATGATGCCACCATCACGAGTCCGGACTTCACCGCCGGCCAGAATCAAACGGAAATCTTCTTTTGCCGTCAGTAACGTCGCGACATTCAGGTTATTCGTGACAACGCGCAACCCTTTATGTTGCATCAGCGCATAGGCGACAGCTTCAGGCGTCGTACCGATATCAATGAACAACGTGGCACCATCAGGGATCTGACTCGCCACCCGACGAGCTATACGCGCTTTTTCGTCAGACCACATCATTTTACGGTCGTGGTAAGCCGTGTTCACGGAACTAGAAGGCAGCGCAGCCCCGCCATGGTGACGGTGGATTTTATTCTGATCCGCCAGATCGTTCAGATCACGACGAATAGTTTGCGGGCTAACCGCGAAATGCTCTACCAGTTCTTCGGTACTGACGTAACCTTGACGACGCACCAATTCAATAATGGCGTCATGTCGTTGTGTTTGCTTCACGTTCATCCCCTAACATATCCGGGTTTACCGGGGGTTCGTTTTATTATAAGTATCCCAAAAGGCCATCAATAGCCCGACAACCAGCCCGGAAACGTGGGCCGCATTAGCTATCGACAGTCCTAAAATATCGAAATATCCCGCTATCAGCCACAGCAAGGCAAAAGCCATCAGGCTGCGAGGCATGGACAAATAGCCATCAGGTTCTCTTTCACCCCGCAGCCACACGTAGCCCATCAGGGCATACACCACGCCAGATAGTCCGCCAAAATAAATACCACTAAACCATGACTGCACCCACCCGCTTACCAGCGCAGTAATCAGAGTAATGGTCAGTAACTTACGGGTGCCCAGCACTTTTTCAACCGGTCCCCCTAGATACCACCACCACATCAGATTAAACAAAATATGCAAGACGGAAAAATGCAACAAGGCATGACTAAACCAGCGCCATAGCTGCCATTGTTGTCCTTCATCCGGGTAGGCAAGCAACATCATCACCTGCTCATAACCCCACAGTTTCATCAGCGCAAAAATCACAAGCGACACAATCATAATCAACAACGTTAACGGCCCCGCTTGTTGCTTGAGAGTGTTCAGATAAGAAAAACGCTGATACTGAATACCGGAATCGGTTGAACCTGTCTGCCAACTGGCCGCCTGATAACGAGGATTAAGCGGATCCCTCAGGAAAACATCCAGTTCGTCCTGCACCTGGGCTAAATGGCTTTCATCTGCCAACCACAATTCAGCTTCCTGCCCGGTGGTTCGCATTTCCAGGAAAATGCCCTGCGTATGCATGTAGTCCACAAAGGCCTGTGCCAAACGAAGATGAGATAATGCGACAACTCGAATCATGATAGGCGTGAAAACCACAGAGTAGATTGATTTACTAGCATAATAATGAAAATTTTGTTTAATAGGCAGGACTATCTCGTTAAGAACAGACGCACTGGCCCAATTAAAGCAGACTCAATAGCAAAGCCAGACGCGAAAGTAACATGTGCAGAACGTGGGATCACCAGCCATGATGAAAAATCAATCGGTTATGCTGACGTGTTGTATATTCTGCGGATAACGTTTTTGCCAGGCTTCAAAACCACCATCAATGCTATACACCGATTCAAACCCCAGACTGAGAAGATATTGCGCTGCGTTGCGACTACTGATCCCGTGGTAGCAAATCACCATTACTGGCGTTTCGAAATCTGCCTCACGAACAAAATCCGACAATGTTTCATTGGTCAGGTGAGATGCCCCTGGAATATGGGCAGCAGCAAAGCTCTGCGAATCGCGAATATCTGCAACAAGCGCACCTTGCTGCCAGCGAACGTAAGCTTGTTCAATATCTATCGCTTCAAATTGTTCCATCGAAAGTTACAACCACGTTAATCACAAGGAATATTATTGTAACCGGATGGAAGGCAGAGTAAACCGGATAAATCACGAGGATCGCATTCCTCCGCTTCCTTTCTTACGTATCGTCATGGTTCATGCTTACCCTACCGAAAAAACGACCATTTAGCCTGAAAATCGGGCCAATATCCCTTCATTTAATGTGACAACTGTCGTTAAATTGTTAGCCCCATCACGCATAAATGTTTTTATTTGGTTAACTGTTGGCTGAATTGTTTGTTTTCGATTATTATAATGCTCGAAAACGAACATTTTTTATCTTGAGGGTGGAGGAAGAAACGTGGAAACCAAAGATCTGATTGTGATCGGCGGCGGTATTAACGGTGCAGGTATCGCAGCGGATGCCGCCGGGCGTGGATTGTCTGTCCTGCTGCTTGAAGCGCAGGATCTGGCCAGTGCCACTTCCTCCGCCAGTTCAAAACTAATTCACGGTGGATTACGCTACCTTGAGCACTATGAATTCAGATTAGTCAGTGAAGCGCTTTCTGAGCGCGAAACCCTGCTCAAGATGGCCCCCCATATCATCTTCCCGATGCGTTTCCGCCTGCCTCACCAGCCACATTTACGGCCAGCCTGGATGATTCGCATCGGCTTGTTTATGTATGACAATATCGGCAAACGTGTCAGCTTACCTGCCAGTAAAGGCTTGAAATTTGGTGCCGAATCGGTGCTAAAACCGGAACTTACCCGCGGATTCGAATACTCGGACTGCTGGGTTGACGATGCTCGCCTCGTGGTACTGAATGCCCAGGAAGTGGCAAAACGTGGTGGCGAAGTTCGCACACAAACGAAAGTCGTGAGTGCCCGTCGTGAACAAGGCATCTGGTTGGTCGACGCCGTTGACTCACTCACCGGTGAAACCTTTAGCTGGCGCGCCAAAGGTCTGGTTAACGCTACCGGTCCGTGGGTAAAAGAATTCTTTGATGACGGACTAAAACTGAAATCACCATATGGGATTCGCCTCATTAAAGGTAGCCACATTGTCGTACCCAAAGTACACAACCAGCCTCAGGCCTATATCCTGCAAAACAAAGATCACCGTATTGTCTTTGTGATCCCGTGGCAGGATGAGTTCTCCATCATCGGCACCACCGATGTCGAATATCATGGCGATCCTCATAACGTGAAGATCGATGACAACGAAATCGGTTATCTGCTGGATGTGTATAACGATCACTTTAAAACACCGCTAACGCGTGACGATATTGTGTGGACCTATTCCGGCGTTCGCCCACTCTGCGATGATGAGTCCGATTCACCACAGGCCATCACGCGTGATTACACGCTGTCGGTCGCTGACGATAACGGTCAGGCACCGTTGCTCTCCGTGTTCGGCGGTAAATTGACGACCTATCGTAAACTGGCAGAGCACGCGCTGGACAAGCTCCAGAAATACTACCCTCAGGCTGGTAAAGCGTGGACGCAAAATGCGGTCTTACCCGGTGGCGATATCGCAGGCACCCGCGAGGATTATGCCGCTGCATTGCGCCGTCGCTTTAATCTGCCAGAAGCACTCGCCCGCCGTTATAGCCGAACCTATGGTTCAAACAGCGAGCTGATTCTTGCTAATGCAAAAGGCATTGCAGACCTGGGTGAAAACTTTGGTCATGACCTGTACGAAGCCGAATTACGCTATCTGGTAGAAAAAGAGTGGGCCGTGTCGCTGGATGACGTGATTTGGCGTCGGACCAAACTGGGCATGTTGTTGAACGAAGAACAGAAACAACGCATCGGCGAGTGGCTGGATACCCACCATCAACGAGTGGGTAACGTCAGCTAACACGATTAAACCGGTACTCCCTTTATCAGACCGATGGGAGAGTCGGGTTTGCCAACAACTTAATGGAGATCTCCGTTTTCGCGGAGATCTTTATACCCTCAAGCCAAAATGGTATTAACCGTAAACCGCTGTAATACCCCCCTCCACGAAATATCTTGCAGAATACTGGCTCATATCATTTTTCATCAAAAATTTTATATTCGACAATGAGTGGTTACATCAAAATAAGATCATTCCCTCATTTTTATCGTTGTATTACACAATATAAAATCAATCCAATTAAATAACAAAGTTATAATAAAATTAACGACTCTCTATTTTTATTTACGCTATCAATTAAGTTCTTTCTATATTCATAAAAATAAAGATTTCAAATAATAATAAGAATCAATAACCTCAAAAATATTCGTAATAAATAATTTCTATGACATCAATCACAGAATAAAAAACATTATAACCACATCATAAATATGGTTATATCGGATGCATAATAATATCTTATAGAGAAAAGACATTTTACTGCGAATGATTTTCATTAACACAGATGCATGAAAAACGCTATTTTCCATTCTCTCGTGTTTGATGAAGAAATAACAACGGCATGGCTCGCGTAATTAATTGGATATCGCCATCGTTATTTACACAAATATATAACGATAATTGACACAATAAGTCAATGCGTTTCTACACCCTAAATAATTCAAGTTGCTGGCAAGATCACACTCGGCAACTTACTGCATGACGGGTATATACGCCAGCCTTTACCCATTCAGCTATGGGTGTACTTCCATACTCATTTTGCGAGGGATGAGAATTAAATGCCTAATCAGGTTGAACGTCCTTTACTGGATCTGGGGTTAACAAGATTGGAGTTCCTGCGTATTTCAGGTAAAGGTCTGGCAGGAATAACCATTGCGCCCGCCTTACTGTCTTTGCTCGGCTGTAAGCAGGAAGACATTGATAGCGGCACCGTTGGCCTCACGACCACACCTAAAGGGGTGTTGGTAACGAAAAGAGCCCGCTGTACCGGCTGCCACCGTTGTGAAACTGCGTGTACAACGTATAACAACGGCACCGTGGGTTCCTTCTTTTCACGAGTCAAAATTCATCGCCATTATTTTTATGGTGATGGCGGAATAGGGTCAGGCGGCGGGCTGTATGGCGATCTGAATTTCACAACCGATACCTGTCGGCAATGTAAAGATCCCGAATGTATGAAAGCCTGCCCTATTAAGGTCATTACCTATAACGAAGAGCGTGGCTGTATTACCGTCGATGAAAAACGTTGCATTGGTTGTTCTGCCTGTACAACAGCTTGTCCGTGGATGATGGCGACGGTAAATCCTCAGGTCAAAAAATCCGGCAAATGTAATTTATGCGGTGAATGTGCGACCGCTTGCCCCACTGGCGCATTAAGTATCATCGACTGGAAAAATATTACGGTATGAGTCGCCGATTTTATTTCTCCCTGTTTTATTCATGATGATACTTCACACTCAGGAAAATAAATTATGATCAACGGTTGGACTGGCAATATATTACGTATCAATTTAAGCTCCGGCGCCATCACCAAAGAAGACTCCAGTAAATATAAAGCATTTATTGGTGGGATGGGATTTGGTTATAAAATCATGTATGACGAGGTCGCACCGGGAACCAAACCTTTTGATGAAGCCAATAAAGTGATATTTGCCGTCGGACCATTAACCGGTTCCGGCGCACCTTGTAGCTCACGAGTTAATATCACCTCACTTTCCACCTTCACCCGCGGTAATTTAGTCGTTGACGCACATATGGGCGGGTTCTTCGCCGCTTATATGAAATACGCGGGCTACGACGCCATTATTATTGAGGGTAAATCTCCCAAACCGGTCTGGATTAATATTCAGGACGATAAGGTCAGTATTGAGAATGCCGCATTCCTATGGGGAAAAGGCACCCGCGACACCACGGAAGAAATCTGCCGCGCCACCAATGTCGAAGCGTGTGTTGCCGCCATTGGCCCCGCCGGGGAAAATCTGGTGCCGCTATCCGGTATTCTGAACAGCCGTAACCACAGCGGCGGCGCTGGCACCGGTGCCGTTCTCGGTTCTAAAAACCTGAAAGCGATCTCGGTTATCGGCACTCACGGCGTCAACGTATCGGACAGGCAAGAGTTGAAAAACCTGAATGATTACATGATGACGCAACTTATCGGCGCGAATAACAACCATGTCGTTCCCAGCACACCACAAGCCTGGGCTGAGTATTCCGATCCGAAATCACGCTGGACAGCCCGTAAGGGATTGTTCTGGAAAGCCGCCGAAGGAGGGCCGGTAGAAACCGGTGAAATCCCACCTGGCAACCAGAATACGGTAGGGTTCCGCACCATGAAATCCGTGTTTGATCTCGGCCCAACCGCCGAAAAATACACGGTAAAAATGGGGGGCTGCCATTCTTGTCCCATCCGCTGTATGTCGCAGTTGAACGTCCCACAGGCCAAGCAATATGGCGTACCGACAACGGGCGGCAACACCTGTGTAGCAAACTTTGTCCATACCACCATTTTCCCACATGGCCCGAAAGACTTTGACGAAAAAGGCGATGGCAAAGTGGTGGGCAATCTGGTTGGGCTCAATATTTTTGATGATATGGGGCTGTGGTGTAACTACGGTCAACTGCACCGCGACTTCACCTATTGTTACAGCCACGGTGTATTCAAACGCGTGCTGCCCGCCGAGGAATACAACGAAATTCGCTGGGATCAGTTAGAAGCAGGCGATCCGGAATTTATCAAGGATTTCTATCGTCGTCTGGCCTATCGCGTGGGCGAATTGAGCCATTTAGCCGATGGATCTTACGAAATCGCTAAACGCTGGAATCTTGGCGATGCCTACTGGGGTGATAAGAAAAATAAACTCTGGTCACCAATGGGTTTCCCTGTTCACCACGCCAACGAAGCATCAGCGCAAGTGGGGTCCATCGTCAATTGTATGTTCAACCGCGATGCGATGACGCATACCCACATCAACTACATCGGCAGCGGGTTGCCGTTGAAATTACAAAAAGAGATTGCTGCCGAGTTATTTGGCTCTGCGGATGCCTACGACGAAACCAAAAATTACACGCCGATTAACGAATACAAAGTGAAGTATGCCCAATGGACCATCTACAGAAGCTGCCTTCACGATGCGATTACGCTGTGTAACTGGGTCTGGCCGATGACGGCATCGCCGCACAAGAGCCGCAACTATCGCGGCGATCTGGCAATGGAAGCCAAATTCTTTGCAGCAGTGACAGGGGAAAACACCACGGAAGCCAGCCTGGATCTGGCCGCGGAACGTATTTTTACCCTGCATCGCGCTTATACCGTGAAGCTGATGAATACCAAGGACATGCGTAACGAACACGACCAAATCTGCTCGTGGGTCTTTGATAAAGATCCCGATATCCCGGTATTCACCGAAGGGACGGACAAGATGGATCGTGAAGACATGCAAAAATCGCTGACGCTGTTCTATAGCGCCATGGGGTGGGATCCGCAATTAGGCTGTCCGACTCGGGCAACGCTGGTCCGGTTAGGAATGGAAGACGTGGCAGACGATTTGGCGGCTCGGGATCTTCTTCCCGCGTAGTCCCCTATTGCAGGGTATTGATTATGACAACAACATCATCACTCACGTCCGAACCGGCGGGATTGGAAATACCCCCGGACGATCGGCCAGACCTCAGTAAGAGGCGACTGCTGTTGCCGTTATCCACGCAAACAGAAGCTATGGATAACCGTGCTACAGCAGATGATAAGCCGGAACCAAAAGCACCGTTTCTGATCGTGGCGGATTATATCCGCCAATGCTCAGTCGCGGGGGAACTGGTCCATGACCAGTGCTTTCTGGCACCGCCTTATTCACTGGATGCCGCCACTATCGAAGAACTGTTTGATCACATGGCTGCCAGCGACGAGTGTGCAGACATTCTCTCTATCAGCAACGGTGAAGAGCGCTATTACTATTCCGATCAAAGCATGAGCCATAACTACGCCCGGATTTTACTGTTCACTCATGAGCAAGATGCCTGTAAGACCATTGCAGACACCGTACGCTTCGAGTGTCAGACCTATCCGCGCCCCTATAAGGTGCACATGCTGACGCTACCGCCGTATTCATTCGATCAGGAAAAAATTGATAGCGCACTCCGTTTTTTCAGTCAGTCCGATAGCTATAAGGATATTCGTACCGTCGTTGCATCCAACGACGAGCCTTATTTATTCAGTGAACGCTTCATGAGTTATGGCAAGGCGAAAGGGCTATGTGAGTGGATCGAGGTTGAACAATATGAAAACCCATAATCCTTCTCCTGCGGACACACGACAAACTAACGATTTATTCCCTGTGTCCGCGAATTACCCCACTGGAGAGCAGATGAACCAGCAAATTTTGACACCTCGGATGCAATCTACTTTGAACCGTGCATTCTCTAACTGCGCATTTTCTGGGAGGCAAGGAAGATGACATGCTCACGCCGTCAGTTTGTCCTCGGCATGGGATCGGTGATTTTTTTTAGTGCACCAGTCTTCTCCGCCCTCGGCGGAACGGATAAAAACAGACCGGTACGCTACGCCATGATCCACGACGAAACGCGGTGTAACGGTTGTAATATCTGCACCGTTGCCTGCCATAAAGTGAATAAAGTACCAACCGGGGCCGCTCGAATGAGCATCGCTCATATCGCGATGACACCGCCGGAACAGGGAAATATCTACCATTTCTTCCGCCATTCCTGTCAGCAATGCGACGATGCGCCCTGCATTGATGTGTGCCCGACTGGCGCATCTTACCTGGATGAAAGCAATGGCATTGTTCGGGTGGATAAAGCGAAATGCATAGGCTGTAGCTACTGTATTTCCGCTTGCCCGTATCAGGTTCGTTACCTGAACCCCACCACCCGCGTGGCGGATAAATGCGATTTCTGTCTGGAATCCCGGCTGCAAAAAGGCTTTCCGCCGATCTGCGTTAGCGCCTGTCCACAGAGTGCCCTCATCTTTGGACCTGAAGATAGCGAACCGGTACAAACCTGGCTGAAAACCCATGAATATTATGAATACCGACTGCCCAATGTCGGCAAGCCACATATTTATCGTCGCCCCGGTCCACATGACGTTGAAAAGGTGAATGTATGAATATTATGCCTAATGCAGAGCAGTTTCAGGCTCAGTTATACCAGTACGTTTATATCTATACGCCAGAATTCTGGCCTGTATGGCTGATTCTGGCGGGGGTTTTACTTGCCGGTATGCTCGGCGTATTAACGCTGCATGGTCTGTTACGCTACAAACTTGCGCCAGCACATCATGCGATACATGAAGAAGAAAAGGTGTATCTCTACTCGCGGGCGATCCGTCTGTGGCACTGGAGTAATGCGCTGTTATTCATGCTATTGCTGGCCAGCGGTTTGCTGAACCATTTCGACATAGGTTCGACAAAAGACAGAGCCACATTGGTTGCCATGCATGATCTCTGCGGATACCTGCTTCTGATTAGCTGGATTGGTTTTGTACTGATTAACGCTTTCGGTGGCAACGGACATCATTATGTTATTGACCGTAAGAGCTGGGGAAAACGTGCGTTTATGCAGGTCCGGTTCTATCTGTACGGCATTATTAAAGGGGAAGATCATCCTTTCCCGGCCACACAACGCGCTAAATTTAACCCGCTACAGCAAGCGGCTTACCTTGGCGTGATGTATGCCTTGCTGCCTGCATTACTCGTAACAGGGCTCTTGCTCAGTAACCCGCAGTGGATACCCGCCGATGCAGTGCAACTGAAAGCCTGGCTATTGCCCATACATTTGTTTTTAGCCATCGCCAGCCTGTTTTTTATCGGCGGACATATTTATCTCTGCACGACCGGAAGAACGCCGACCCAAACGTTCCGCTGTATGATCGATGGCTATCATCGTCATTAAGGTGTGATCGCCAGTAAACAGGAACCAAATATGACGCGGGCATGACAAACAATGAATAAAATAACCAAACAGCAATTGCATTCATTACAGGTCAGCCCGCAAATTTATCGCTGGTTCCTGCGCCGCTTCCCGCAGGGGGGCGAGTATCAGGCAATCCATCATGCGCTGATGTGCGATGGCGATATCGAGTGGTTGGAAACACTGGTGGAGTACAGCTACGCCCTCAGTTTTGACACCCCCGCATTCATCGCACAGGAGACACAAGCCACAGAGGCCATGGTGGCACAATTAACGTCAAACGGTGACGGTGTCGTGCAGATAAAACCCCGCGCTGCGCGTACCCAACACGCGTCTATTCCCGCCTCAACGCTCCAATTGGCGACCAGTGATTCCGCATTGAATATCGGCAGCATCGGGTTACAAAGTCAGGTTGCGCTGTCTGGTTCGTATAATCTGGTCGGTAACTCAGGTGATAACACAAGTATCGCCAACGTCGGTTACGGCGCTCAGCTTGTCAGCTCAGGTTTTGCCGTCAGGATCAGCAACACTGGCCCGCAAAGCCGCATTGGCAGCTTGGGGGGACGATCGCGTATCAGTAACAGTGGAAACTCGGTAAAAATCAGCAGCACCGGACGCGGAACATGCATCGCCAACAGCGGCATGCGCAGCTATATCAGCAGCATGGGCGATGCAACCCGTATCGCCAACGCTGGCGACATGTGCAAGATCGGTATTACGGGTCATAACAACCGCCTTATTAACAGCGGAGACGATGTTTCAATCAACATATCAGGAGAAAATGTCGAGCTGCTTTCCTCGGGTAAAGTGAAAACGCTGATATTAGGAAAAGGCGGTTGCGCGGCATTAACCTATCACGATGGCACCCGCACCCGCTTTTTAGTGGTCTATGAAGGAGAAAACGGCATCACGGCAGGCGTAAAATACCGGGTTAATAGTGCGTTTGAACTGGAGGCATGCGGGTAGATACGCGGTGCAGGCAAAGAAATAAATCCCCGCCATACTTCAAGTTGCATGTGCATTAGCAGAACCAGAAAATGCTTTCGGGATGAGCCGCACGAATGCGGCTCACACCAGCACTACAACCTTATTGGCTTAATATCCCAGATATCTTTCGCATACTCGCTGATGGTGCGATCGGAAGAGAAGTAGCCCATATTGGCGATATTATGCGCGGTACAACGCGCCCACGCCTCCTCGTTATGATACAGCTCATCCACCCGATCTTGCGTATCAACATAGCTACGATAGTCAGCCAGCAGTTGATAGTAATCACCAAAGTTCACCAAAGAATCAAACAAATCGCTGTAACGTTTAGGGTCTTCTGGATTGAATTGGCCCGTCGCAATCTGCGTTAAGACGCGATGTAATTCCTCATCCTGTTCGTAATACTGCCTCGGGTTATAGCCATTTTTACGCAGTGTCTCCACTTCATCAGCCGTATTGCCGAAAATGAACATGTTTTCCTCCCCAACATGCTCGAGCATTTCAACATTAGCGCCGTCCAGCGTCCCGATCGTCAACGCCCCATTGAGCGCGAATTTCATATTACTGGTACCCGATGCCTCGGTTCCTGCCAGCGAGATCTGTTCAGAAAGATCCGCAGCAGGAATAATGATCTGCGCCAGACTGACGCTATAGTTCGGGATGAAAACCACCTTCAGACGATCGTGCAACGCGGGATCGTTATTGATCACCTTCGCGACATCATTGATCAGGTTGATGATATGTTTTGCCATGTAATAGGCTGACGCCGCTTTTCCGGCAAAAATAGCCACGCGCGGCACCCGATCAACCTCTGGATCATCCTTGATGCGGTTATATAACGTAATAACGTGCAATACGTTAAGCAATTGCCGTTTGTACTCGTGAATCCGTTTGATCTGCACATCAAACAACGCTTCCGGATTGACGACAATATTCAGATTTTCCGCGATGTAAGCGGCAAGCCGTTCCTTGTTCTCCAGTTTGACCTTACGGATTTTCTGCACAAATGCCGGATAATCAATATGCTGCTGAAGTTCGCTGAGCTGACTTAAATCAGTACGCCACATCTGCCCGATGGTTTCATCCAATAGTTTGGACAACGGTCGGTTCGCCAGCGCTAACCAGCGGCGCGGCGTCACACCATTGGTTTTATTGCAGAAGCGATTGGGGAACAGCGTAGCGAAATCAGCAAACAGCGAATGCACCATCAAATCTGAATGCAGCTCCGATACGCCATTCACTTTGTGGCTGGCAACCACCGCCAACCAGGCCATACGCACCTTACGCCCGTTATTCTCATCAATAATCGAGACTCTGGCTAACAGGTCATTATCACCTGGCACCTGCTCCTGCACATATTCCAGGAAATTCTCGTTAATCTCGAAAATCAATTGCAGATGGCGCGGCAAGATCTTACCCAGCATATCCACCGGCCAGGTTTCCAGCGCTTCCTGCATCAGCGTGTGGTTGGTATAAGAGAAGACCTTGGTGACCACTTCCCAGGCCGCCTGCCACTTGAACTTATGCTCATCGATCAGTAACCGCATGAGCTCAGGGATAGCCAACACCGGGTGGGTGTCATTCAGATGGATGGCAAATTTATCGGCCAGATTGTCATAGGTTTTATGCATCATCCAGTGACGACTCAGGATATCCTGTACCGTCGCGGAGACCAGAAAATACTCCTGCCGCAGACGCAGTTCACGACCAGAGTAGGTAGAATCATCGGGATACAATACCCGCGACACGTTCTCGGAGTGGTTTTTATCCTCCACCGCCGCGAAGTAATCACCCTGATTAAATTTACCCAGATTGATTTCATTACTGGCCTGCGCGCCCCACAACCGTAGTGTGTTGGTGGCGTCCGTATCAAAGCCGGGAATGATCTGATCGTAAGCGCAGGCAATAACTTCTTCCGTTTCCAGCCAGCGAATTTTTGTTCCTTCTTGCTGCACACGCCCGCCGAAACGCACTTTATAGCGTGTACTATGGCGTGGAAACTCCCACGCATTGCCATATTCCAACCAATAATCAGGGGATTCCGCCTGTCGTCCATTGACGATATTTTGTTTGAACATGCCGTATTCATAGCGAATGCCATAACCACGACCGGGTAACGCCATCGTGGCCAGCGAATCCAGAAAACAGGCGGCGAGTCTCCCCAGGCCACCATTGCCTAAACCGGGATCGGTCTCTTCCTGTAGTAAGTCGTCCAGTTCCAGCCCCATGCCATCCAGTGCAGCTTTGAGATCGTCATACAATCCCATGGCTAGCAATGCGTTAGAAAGCGTGCGTCCCAGCAAGAACTCCATTGAGAGGTAGTAAACCTGACGAACATCCTGAGAAAGCTGGGCGCGATTGGAACGCAACCAGCGTTCCACCATGCGATCGCGTACCGCCAGCAGCGTGGCGTTCAGCCAGTCATGCTTATTGGCGATTGACGGATCCTTGCCGACGGTGAACATAAGTTTGTAAGCGATAGAATGTTTCAGCGCTTCCACACTGAGCGTTGGTGAAGTATAGATAAACGGAGAGTTCATAATATTCATTCCCAAGTAAGTGTTACTACAAGCGTTGATATAGCGTCAAATAAGCCTGTGCGGCCACCTTCCAACTAAAATCCATTGCCATCGCCTGACGCTGGACATAGCGCCATAATGTCGGACGAGACCACAACACAAACACGCGACGAATCGCTCTGGAGAGCGACCCGACATTGCAATCGTTAAACACAAATCCGCTCGCTAACCCATCCGCCAGATTTTCCAATGAACAGTCAGAGACGGTATCAGCCAATCCCCCTGTTCGGCGAACCAACGGTAACGTGCCGTATTTCAGCCCGTAAAGCTGAGTCAAACCACAGGGCTCAAACCGACTTGGCACCATAATGACATCCGCACCACCGATAATCCGATGCGAAAACGCCTCGTGATACCCAATCTGCACCCCAACCTGACCGTGGTATTCTGCCGCCGCCGCGAGGAATCCCTCCTGCAAATCCGCATCTCCCGCACCCAACACCACCAGTTGCCCCCCTTGGTCCAACAAATCGGGTACCGCACTCAGGGCGATATCCAACCCTTTTTGGCTGGTGAGTCGGCTGACAATGGCAAACACGGGCACCTTGTCATCCACCTTCAATCCCATCGCCGTTTGCAGACGTCGCTTGTTTTGCACCTTATCGGGTAATGCATCACGGCTGTAGTGACTGGCTAATAACGGATCGCTTTCAGGATTCCAGACCGCATCATCCACGCCGTTAAGAATGCCCGATAAGCGCCCTTCTTCTTCCCGAGCCTGCAATAACCCTTCCATGCCATAGCCATAAGCCGGTAAGGTAATTTCATGTGCATACGTCGGACTAACCGTTGTGATGTGATCGGCGTAATACAGGCCGGCCTTAAGGTAAGAAATCTGTCCATAGAATTCGAGGCCGTAAACCTGGAAGAAATCGGAAGGAAGCTGAAGTTCCGCCATATGGCGGGCATCAAAAAGCCCCTGATAAGCCAGATTGTGTACGGTAAAGACCGACTTGGCCGGACGGTTACGCGCCGCCAGATAGGCACAGGTCAGCCCGGCATGCCAATCATGTGCATGCACAATATCCGGTCGCCAGTAATGATCCAGCCCGCAAGCCATCTCACAGCCAACCCAGCCCAATAGCGCAAAGCGCAAATAGTTGTCCGCGTAAGCATATAACGCAGGATCGTGATACGGGCTACCCGCACGGGCATACAAATCGGGTACGTCAATCAGGTAAATGCCGACGCCATTAAAATGGCCGAACAACAGCGTGACACGCCCAGCGAACGTATCCAGTTCGCGAACAACCTGCGCATCCGTTATCCCTTTTTTCAAATCAGGAAAAGCTGGCAACAGCACCCGGACATCCATCCCTGCGGCAATCTGCGCCGCCGGTAGCGCGCCAGCAACATCCGCCAACCCGCCTGTTTTCAATAATGGAAATAACTCAGAACAAACGTGTAATACCCGCATCATTACTCCTGTTTGCCTTGCTGATCGTTACAGTTTTTCCAGCATCGCGCGCGTCACGAGCACAATCCCTTCTTCCGAACGATAAAAACGACGACTGTCTTCTTCGGCATTTTCCCCAATCACCATCCCTTCGGGGATCTGGCAGGCGCGATCGATCACACAGCGGCGCAAACGGCAGGATCGCCCGACACTGACGTCTGGCAGAATCACGGCCGAATCAAGGCTGCAAAACGAGTTCACCCGCACGCGAGGAAATAACACCGAATGTGTTACTACCGAGCCAGACACAATGCAGCCACCGGAAACCAGAGAATTCATCGTCATACCGTGACTGCCAGAGCGATCCTGCACGAATTTTGCTGGCGGTAATGATTCGATTGCCGAGCGAATCGGCCAGTTGCGGTCGTACATATCCAGTTCAGGCGTCACTGATGCCAAATCCAGATTCGCTCGCCAGTAGGCTTCCAGCGTTCCAACGTCTCGCCAGTAAGTTTTATCGCTCTCGTTTGCCGTCACACAGGACAAATTAAATGGATGGGCCCAGGCCAGACGTTGTGAAACCACTTTGGGAATGAGATCCTGCCCGAAGTCATGATTTGAATTTGTCATGCTGTGATCTTCTTCCAGCAACTGATAAAGATAGTCAGCATTAAAAACATAGATCCCCATGCTCGCTAACGCCATATCGGGGTTATCCGGCATTGGTGTCGGGTGTTCAGGTTTTTCGGCAAAATCAAGGATCCGATTTTGTTTATCGACGCTCATTACCCCGAACGCACTCGCCTCTTGCAGCGGTACAGGCAAACAAGCGACGGTACATTCCGCCCCTTTTTCCACGTGATCGATGAGCAGGCGTGAATAATCCATTTTATAGATGTGATCGCCAGCTAATATCACAACATACTCCGCCCGATAGCGGCGGATGATATCCAGATTCTGGCAAACCGCATCAGCGGTTCCCCGATACCAGTGGTCCGTCGAATGGCGTTGCTGGGCAGGCAGAAGATCCACAAACTCATTCATTTCCGCATTAAGGAAAGACCAGCCGCGCTGAATATGTTGCACCAGCGTATGCGACTGATACTGGGTAATCACACCGATTCGTCGAATGCCGGAATTTAGACAATTGGAAAGGGCAAAATCAATAATCCGGAATTTGCCACCAAAATGAACGGCGGGTTTGGCTCGTAACGCGGTGAGTCCCTTCAAACGCGTGCCTCGCCCCCCAGCCAGAATAAGCGCCACGGACTTCAGCGGTAATTGCCTCGCCAGCATCAGCGGATCGTTTTTATCGTTATTCACCATGGCTACTCTCCTTCTGATCCATTATTTACAGAGATGTTCTCTTTGATAGCGACTTGGTCAGGACGCATACCGTGCGCGCATTTCCGTGCCATATTCCCGAATCCATCCGAAATCCTTTTTCACCCAGCGACGGCTCATCATCAAACGGTGGGGAAACGCGCCATTCCCCCTCAGGTAACGAAAATGTTCCAGCCCGTTCACTGGCATTAATCAGTAACAGCCAGTGGTCAGAAAGCACAATCTGTAACTGATGATCCCCTCGCTCCCATTGATCGGGAGTCAACGGCTGGCCTTGCTCATTAAGCCACTGCACCGCCCCATCACCATCCTGCCACCACGCTTCTTGCGTGAGCGCCGGTATCGTGCGGCGCAACTGGATTAGCCCGGCGGTAAACCGGCATAGGGCGCTATCCGCGTCATCCCAATGCAACCAGGTCAGTTCGTTATCCTGACAATAGGCATTATTGTTGCCCTCCTGGCTGTGACCATGCTCATCGCCTGCCAGCAGCATCGGCGTGCCTTGAGATAACAGCAGCGTTGTCAGCAAAGCGCGTTGACTGACGTCGCGACGCTGCTGCGTTTCTACATCGGCCTCAATCCCTTCCGTGCCGTGGTTATTGCTAAAATTGCTGTTCGTCCCGTCGCGATTGCCTTCACCATTCGCTTCATTGTGTTTGTGGTTAAAACACACCAGATCGCGCAGCGTAAAACCGTCGTGCGCAGTCAACTTATTGATAGAGGCATAAGGCAGACGCTGATCGTGTTGGAAGATATCGCTGGATGCAGCGAAACGACGGGCAAAACCACCAAGCGGAATATCGCCATGCAACCAGAAACGCCGCATATCATCACGATAACGATCGCTCCACTCGGCAAACGGGACGGGGAATTGTCCCAGTTGATAACCGCCCTCGCCGATATCCCAGGGCTCGGCAATCAACTTGCATCCCTGCAAACGCTCATCATTTTTCATTGCAGCCAAGAGGGGAGCGGAAGCGTTAAAAGAAGGCGTGCGTCCAAGCACGGTAGCCAGATCAAAACGAAAACCATCGATATGACAGACTTCGCGCCAGAAATGTAGACAATCCATCACCCACTCCATCACCGCCGGGTGATTGAGGCGGAGTACGTTGCCGCATCCGGTCCAGTTATGGTATTCCCCATGCTCGTTAAGCCAGTAATAATGACGATTATCGATACCCCGCAGAGAAAGCGTCGGGCCTTCCACATCCAGTTCGGCACTGTGGTTAAACACCACGTCAAGAATGACTTCAATGCCAGCACGATGCAGCGCTTTGATCGCATCGCGAAATTCATTCAGCGCATCGTCGCCAGCAGCCAAACTGTTATCGACAGCGAAAGGCAATAGCACGTTGTAACCCCAATAGTTACGCAATCCCATCTGCTGTAGCCGTGGTTCATCCGCATGTTGCTGAACGGGCAATAACTCCAGTGCTGTTACACCCAATCGGTTCAGGTAATCGATCATCACTGGATGGCCCAGTGCGGCGTAGCTACCGCGAATCGCCTCCGGAATATCGGGGTGCAATTGGGTCAGCCCACGCACGTGGGCTTCATAAATGACCGTTTGACTCCATGGCGTCTGTGGATGGCGGTCATCTTCCCAATCGTATTCTTCGTCAACGACGACACACTTGGCCATTACATCGGCGCTATCACGCTCATCACGCTGGTCGAAACCGCCGTGCAACCCTTCGTCATCCACCACCCAGCCATCCAACTGTCGGGCGCAAGGATCCAGCAACAATTTATGCGGGTTGAAACGCAATCCCTGAAGCGCATCGAACGGCCCATCGACGCGAAAGCCATAACGCAAACCGGGTTTTGCGCCAGGCAGGTAGCCATGCCAGATATCACCGCTGCGCTGCGTTAACGCGAACCGTTGCTCCTGCTGTCGTTCATCAAACAGACACAGTTCTACTCGCTGCGCATCGGCTGAAAACAGGGCGAAATTGACGCCTTCACCGTCAAAACTGGCACCCAGAGGGCTGGCGGACCCTGCTTGCAATACCGTCATTTACGCCTCCTTCACCAGATAAAGCGTGGCCAGAGGAGGAATCGTCAACACCAGTGACTGCGGGCGTTGATGGCTAGCTATCGTTTCGCTCTCAATCGCCCCTTCGTTACCCAAGTTGCTACCGTGATAGTAGCCTGAATCGGTGTTAATGATTTCTCGCCAGCGTCCGGGCTGGTTAATACCTATGCGGTATCCATAACGAGGGACTGGCGTAAAATTACTGACAATCAGGATTTCATTGCCCTGCTCGTCGCGCCGTACAAAAGCAAAAACGGAATTTTCCCGATCGTCCACAACCAACCATTCAAATCCCTGAGGCTGAAAATCCAGCTGATACAGCGGCGCATGCTGGCGATAACAATGATTAAGATCGCGCACCAATTGCTGAACACCACGATGCCAACCTTCTGGTTCATCAAGCAAATGCCAATCGAGACTGGCGTCATAATTCCATTCGCGGCCCTGCGCGAACTCACAGCCCATAAACAGCAGCTTTTTGCCGGGATAAGCCCACATAAAACCGTAATAGGCACGTAAGTTAGCGAATTTCTGCCAGACATCGCCGGGCATACGGTCAAGCAGAGAGCGTTTACCATGCACGACTTCATCATGAGAGATCGGCAGGACAAAATTTTCGCTATAGGCATACAACATGCCGAACGTCAGCTTATCGTGGTGGTATTTGCGATGAACCGGATCAAGCTGCATATAAGACAACGTGTCATGCATCCAGCCCATATTCCACTTGTAATGGAACCCCAGACCATTGCAGTCCGGTGGCATCGTGACGCCGGGATAATCCGTCGATTCTTCGGCAATGGTCACCGCACTGGAGTAAGCCTGGCCGAGCATCTGGTTGGTATAGCGCAGGAATGCGATGGCTTCGAGATTCTCTTTACCACCATAATGGTTCGGTACCCACTCTCCCGCTTTACGGCTGTAATCACGATAAATCATCGACGCGACGGCATCGACCCGCATACCGTCAATCCCATAGTACTCCATCCAGAACAGGGCGTTGCCGGCCAGATAGTTACGCACTTCATGACGCCCATAGTTGTAAATCAGGGTATTCCAGTCCTGATGATAACCTTCGCGGGGATCGGCATACTCATACAGCGCCGTACCATCAAACTGCGCCAGACCATGTTCATCACCGGGGAAATGCCCCGGCACCCAGTCCAACAGGACGTTGATACCCGCGTCGTGAAACGCATCAATAAATTGTCTGAATGCCTGCGGCGTGCCGAACCGACGTGTCGGCGCATAAAGCCCAAGGGGCTGATATCCCCAGCTACCGTCAAAGGGATGCTCGTTAATCGGCATGAGTTCGATATGGGTGAAACCCATGTCTTTAACATAGGCTATCAGTTGCGTTGCCAGATCCTGATAACTGAGCCAAAAGTTGTTATCCGTATGACGTCGCCAGGAACCGAGGTGCACTTCATAAATTGAGATAGGCGATTGCAACCCATTAGCCTGCCGTCTCGCCTCACTCACCGGCACCTTCTCCGGCAACGGCGTGATCAGAGAGGCATTATCTGGACGCATTTGTGCTTCAAAAGCGTAAGGATCCGCCTTCAGGCGGACATTGCCATGACAATCGACGATTTCGTACTTATACAGTTGTCCTTGAGCAACTGCCGGTAAAAACAGTTCCCAGATACCGTTCTCTTTTCTTAAACGCATCGGGTGACGGCGACCATCCCAGAAGTTGAACGGACCAACCACGGATACCCGCCGAGCATTCGGTGCCCACACGGCAAAACGTGTACCCGCAACGCCATCCAGCGTTGTCAGATGCGCACCTAAGCGTTCGTAGGGACGTAAATGCGTGCCTTCGGCCAGTAACCAGATATCCAAATCCTGTAATAACGGGCCGAAACGGTAAGGATCTTCAACCAAACAAACGTCGTTTTGCCAGGTGACAGACAGTTGGTAATGAAACCGATTTTTTCTGCGCGGCAGTACACGACAAAAAAAACCACGGGCATCTATTTTCTCTAATTCAACAACTTTTTTCCCGTTAGACGCGTCAACAACCCATACTTCCTGAGCATCGGGTAATAATGCCCTGACTTCTAACCCGTTATCGGTTTGATGCATTCCCAGCAGAGAAAAAGGGTCGGCATAATGTCCGGCAATAAGTGCATTAATCGCATCAGAAAACGCTGACATGGTATCTATCCTCTGATTAACCATTTGAATTAAATAAACAAGTTACACAAATAGTTCATTGCACTATGCTTATATTTCGTCTCGCCAAGTCTTAGCACAAATCACAATAAAACCAATCAGTTACTAGCCTGCTAACGAATGACCCAAAATCACAAAAATATCTAATACTATGAAAGAGTTTGCTAACGAAGGAGGTATAAATTAGCTTAGTCAAAGAAATTCGAAATAACTGGGATATGCTTAAATTTTTCTGTTTATATTTATATGAATAAATTATGACTGATTATTTTTAGCATCTTTTGCTTAAAAAGCCGTGTTATTGCGTCAACAGTCAACACAAAAGACAGGGATATCAAAATGGAGCTAGCTAACTGGAATGAGTGGAGTGAGTGGCAAAAATTGAGCCCTTGCCCACTTGAGGTCCCCGTAGGCTGCGGCGCTTACATCATCGCCACCCGAATCGCGATACACCGAGCAGTGGGAATCGATACCGAAGGTATCCTGGATATCGGTGAGTCAAAAAATCTTTGCGGAAGGATAAAATCTTTCATCGCATGCGCTAACGGACGTCGTCCTCGTGGACATATGGCAGGATGGCGTTATAAACAATATGAATTTGAAAAACATTTTCCATTGGACACGCTTTTCATTCGCTGGCATCCCACGCAAACAAAAGAAGAAGCCTATGCGATTGAAGGAAAAATATTACAAACTTACCTTATTCAACATAAAGAATTACCGCCATTAAATTACAAGTTTAATTGGCCACAATATGCCGAATAGCCTGCATTTTACGGCAAGCATGGCTCACCGTTCACCACCGCGCATATCGTGACGTCAGAGAACGCGCTACAATTGCTCGTTTAAAGCATTGCGCGTTTAAAGCACAGTATGTTCAGGCAGTAGCAGTAGGACACCTTTATCTATGGTTAGTCAGGTCGATCTCATTCTTTCATTGTTGCAGCAGATGTGCGTCTATCTGGTTATTGCCTATCTGCTGAGCAAAACACCGCTGTTCATCCCACTGATGCAGGTCACAATCCGTTTACCTCACAAGCTCGTGTGTTATCTGGTTTTCTCCATGTTCTGTATTATGGGAACCTATTTTGGCTTACATATTGATGATTCTATTGCCAATACGCGTGCAACAGGTGCTGTATTAGGCGGGATGCTCGGCGGCCCTTCCGTGGGATTTTTGGTTGGGCTCACCGGGGGATTACACCGCTATTCCATGGGCGGAATGACCGCATTAGCCTGTATGCTATCGACCATCGCCGAAGGGTTAATCGGCGGTCTGTTACATCGCTATCTGGCGCGCCGTAATCGTATCGATTTACTGTTCCAGCCGTTAGTGGTGGGGTTAACTGCACTGGTGGCGGAAATCCTGCAAATGGCCATCATCCTGCTGGTCGCTCGTCCCTTTGACAGCGCCGCAGAACTGGTGACGGATATCGCCTTGCCAATGATGATCACGAACTCTATCGGTTCCGCGATGTTTATGCGTATCCTGCTCGACAGGCGGGCAATTTTCGAGAAATACACGTCCGCATTTTCCGCCAAAGCGTTGCAGATTGCCGCTCGCGCCGAAGGGGCGTTACGCCAGGGGTTCAATCAGCAGAACAGCATGCGCGTGGCGCGTATTCTCTACGAAGAACTCGGCGTGGGAGCCGTCGCCATTACTGACCGCGACAAATTACTCGCCTTCATTGGGCTGGGCGACGATCATCATAAGGTCGACTCTCCCATTACCTCATCGCACACCCGACGCGCCATTGATAACAATCAGGTGGTCTACGCCGATGGCAACGAAGTCTCTTATACTTGCTCGATCTCCTCCAGTTGCAAGCTGGGATCGACACTGGTTATCCCACTGCGCGGTGAGGAACAACGCGTCATCGGCACCATCAAGCTGTATGAACCCAAGAACAAACTCTTTTCCAGCATCAATCGCACGCTAGGGGAAGGTATCGCGCACCTGTTGTCTGCACAGATTCTGGCCGGGCGCTTCGAACAGCAAAAACAGCTCTTGGTGCAATCAGAAATCAAGCTACTCCATGCGCAGGTTAACCCGCATTTTCTGTTTAATGCCCTGAACACATTATCGGCGGTTATTCGACGTAATCCTGATCATGCACGCCAGTTGGTGTTATCTCTGTCGACTTTTTTTCGTAAAAACCTTAAACGCAGTAACGATGAAGTGTCGCTTAACGATGAGATTGAGCACGTGAATGCTTATCTGGAAATCGAGAAGGCACGCTTTGCCGATCACCTCACGGTAGAAATCTCCTTGCCGGATGAGTTGCTGGAAGCACGGTTGCCCGCATTTTCTCTGCAACCCATCGTTGAAAACGCGATTAAGCACGGCGTTTCCCAGATGATTGAGAGTGGCTATATCCATATCAGCGGACGTATGCACGCCAATACGCTGGAACTCACCGTAGAGGACAATGCGGGTATGTATCAACCACACAGCGGCGGGGATGGGTTGGGGATGAATCTGGTCGATCGCCGGATTAAGGCGCGCTACGGCAACCGTTATGGCATCACCGTGGTCTGCGAATCAGATAAATTCACGCGTGTAGAAGTACGCGTTCCGTTGATTTCTCCCCGCAAGGCGATAGCGGATATTGAAGAGGCTGCCTAGGGTTGCGACGCGTCCCCGATGTTCTGCACATCCAATACATCACGCAGAAAATCACCCAGATAATTAAACGAGGCCACCATCACCACGATAGCAATGCCAGCAGGTAGCATCTGTTCCGGATGGGTAAGCATGACGTTTTTGGCCTCGCCCAGCATTGCGCCCCATTCCGGGGTTGGGGGTTGTACACCTAAACCGAGGAAAGAAAGTGCCGAAAGCAGCAAAATGACGGCACCGCTATCGGTTGTCGCCAGCACCACAATTTCAGCGAACGTCACCGGAAGAACATGGCGCATGATAATGTGATGAGAAGGACAGCCAATCAGTCTGGCATAGTGAATATAGTGTTTATCACTGTACTGCATGACAATGCCGCGGATCATTCGGGCATACCATGCCCATTTCACTAACAAAATCGCCAGCACAATATTCGTTAATCCTGGTCCCAGAATACCGACGAGCGCAAAGATCATCACTTCACCGGGAAAAGAAAGCATCACGTCTGAAAAGCGCATCAATACACTGTCGACTCGTCCACGAAAGTAGCCAGCCAAAACACCAATCAGCATGCCCAACGTCAGTGTAGCCACCATTGCCGCTAATGAGACAAATACCGTCGTGCGAATACCGAAAAGTAAGCGAGAAAGCACGCAACGTCCAAGATGATCGGCGCCGAGAGGAAAATGACCACTTATGGGGTGGTATTTATCCCGCCACGATACCAGCAGCGGATCGTTCGGGGCCAACCACGGCGCTAACACCCCCGCACCTAAAATGACCACCACCGCACACAAGCACAGTAGCGCCACGCGATCCTGCGATAACCGTAGCCAAAAACGACGGATCATTGCGCCACACCATCACGCAAGCGCGGATCGAGCCACATCTGTAGCAAATCGATAATGAAATTAGCCACCACAAACAGTAAGGCCATGAGCAACACATACGCCTGAATCACCGGATAGTCGCGGTTGAAAATAGCCGTCACGCACAGCCGTCCCAGGCCGGGCCAAGAAAAGATGTTTTCAATGATTAACGTGCCCGCGATGAGCTTTGGAATGCTCATCCCCAGCGCAACCAGCGGAGAATACATGGCGTTGATCAGCACATGCCGCCATAGAATACGCCGTTCGCTCAACCCTCTGACGCGAGCATATTCCACATAGGGCAGACTCAGTTGCGCCAACATATTATTACGCAACAGCCGAACGTAAGTACCGATATAACCCAGCGATAACGTCAGCGCTGGCAGGATAACCGCGCCAGATGACTCAACGCCTCCTATCGGTAGCCAGTTCAATTTCACCGCGACCAACCAGATCAGTAGCAACCCTGCCCAGTAATTCGGCATGGAGGTAAACAGGAATAGCAGCACACGCAGTAGTTTGTCCAACCACGTCTCTTTCGTCATCACGCAGAGCATCGCGAGCGATAGCGAAAACAGCAAGATCATCCCCAGCGCACTGCCCGCCAGCCACAGCGTCACAGGCAGCGCCTGCTTCATTTCCACCCACACGCTGGCGCGCGTCACAAAGGACGTACCAAAATCCAGATGGACACAACGTTCCAGCCAAATGAAATACTGCTGCCAGAATGGCCGTTCCAGTCCTAACTCATGCCGCATGGCCGCGATGGCCTCATCGGTTGGCACGATCATATTGACGCGCAGTGCAACCTCTGCGGGATCGGAGGGAGAAAGTTGGATGAGCGCAAAGGCGATCCAGGAGATCGCCAGAATCAGCGGGATCATCATCAACAAGCGACGAAGAATATAGCGTGTCATCGTCGTCTCCGGGGCTTAATGCAACGACATCTTTTCAAACGCAATTTCGTACTGAGAAGGATTAAACGTCACCCCATGTAATCGCTTACTGAATACCGCTTTAGTGCGGGAATACGTCAGTGGGATATACACACCTTCCTGCGCCAGCGTCATCAGTATCTGCCGATACAACGCCTGACGCTGCGACTCATCATGAGCAATCAATACACGACCGATCAGCGCGTCCAGTTCAGCTTTATTTGGCAGCCCTTTTTGTCCCTGATAATCGGCGTGGGCCGGGATACGGAAAGAGGAAACATACGACTGTGGATCGTAAGGTTTTCCCCAGGAAAGCGAATATTGCAGATCAAAGTCCCCAGATCGCTGCCGATCGAGATACGCTTGCTTCTCTTCTCCTATCAGCTCAACATCCACGCCGACCTGACGGAAATCGCTTTGTACCACTTCGGCAATTTGTCGCTCACCGGCGTTATTACTGTTGTAAGAGAATACCAACCGCATCGGCAAGCCCTGTTTTTCACGCACGGATTTCCCCGCAGGCAACAACCACCCGGCTTCATCCAACAGCGTTCGGGCTTTTGCTATGTCATAGTGATAGATTGGCAGGTCAGCGATATCCGCATAAGGGACGTTACGCGCCAGCAGTGTGTCCGCCACACTTTCGCTCCCCGACATCACACCTTCAGCGATCGCCTGCTTATCAACAGCGTACTGCAATGCCAAACGAACCTGACGTTCAGATGTAACGGGTCGGCTACTGTTCAATACCAGCGCTCGCGATCCGATCGGTTCGCTAACCGCCGAACCAAACCTCCCGCTGGCCTGCAACGCCATAAAACTGTCACTATCAAACATGTCGCCATCTGCACCGAAAATAAGCTGAATATCACCTTTTTCCAAGGCTAATAGCATACTTTGCCGATCGGGAATCACCTTCCAGACAACCCGTTGTAACACGGGAGGGGTTCCCCAATAGTTCGGATTAGCATCAAATACCGCGTACTGGTTTTTCACATGATCATGCAGCAACCACGGCCCGGTGCCGGAATAGGCACTGACACCGTCTTTGGTTTGTCCCTGAATAAAATCACGAGGAGAAATAAAGCGGAAGGGACGGGTTAACCCGAGTTCAACCAGCGTAGGGTAATAAGGATTTTTTAACTGGATCGCCACGGTGTATTCATCGATCACATCAACGCGATCAATTTGTCTAACCAGTTCAAGCCAGGCATGCCGTTGATAGTTTGCCAGCACCGCATCCATATTCAGCTTCACTGCCGACGCATTAAACTTTTCGCCATCGCTGAATGTTACGTCCTGACGCAAAAAGAACGTGTAGCGTTTGCCATCAGGCGAAATGCTCCAACGCGATGCCAGCCAGGGTTGTACGCCGCGATCGGTATTCACCACCAGGGATTCGAACACCATGTTTTGTGCTGCCATCTCACCGCTGTAAAGATGAGGATTAATGTCACGGATATCCTTGGTACTGGCGTAATTCAGCGTTCCTTCTGCCGCCAGAATACCGGGAGCCACCAGACACAGCAAAAGCACGCCGAACGCCCGAATTCGATATAAAAATAAACGAGATAGTATTGTTATGCGCCCTATCATGTTGATCCCTACTCTATTTCTCTGCGCAGACCAGAAACATCGGCGTTGACGCGTAGTTCACCTTTTCGGTGTCATCCCATAGTTCATCTCCAACCTGGGTATCCACCATCAGTTTGTGATAACCACACTTCAGCAATGCCTGCATATCCCATTGCGGACGGCGCTCACGACTCAGCGGCAGCTGGCGGGCAATGTTTTCCATCGCGGTGGTATCCGTATTCACATAGTGATCGTCCAACCCCAAATAGCGTGCATTTGCCCGATCTTCCAGATAACCAAGGCGACAGTGTTCATCAAACAGTTGCAAATACCAGTTAGCGTCAAAATTCACCATACGCCCCCCAGGTACCAGCACTCGTCGCCACTCTTCATAGGCACACTGTGGCGCATCCAGATTCCAGGTCACGTTACGCGTCACGATCAAATCAAAACTGTTATCGTCAAACGGCAGCGTATGTACGTCCGACAATACAAAATTCACGCTGACGCCGTACCGTGATGCATTGGCGTTAGCCTGATCCAACATGGCCTGCGTCATATCCACCGCCGTCACATGATGCCCAGCCAACGCCATCGTGACCGCAAAAAAACCAGGGCCGGTGCCAATATCCAATACCTTCAAGACCGGCTTTTCCGGTGCGTATGCCATGATTTTGTTCAACCATGCAGCTCGTTTGGCATTGGCCAGTTCAGCGGCGTTCAACTGGCTATAACTCGCCGCACGGCCAGTCCAATAGCATTGAACATCGTCTAAGAGTTCACGTTCTAAAAGTTCACGGGGTTCATTTTCGACAAGGAGCTGGCTCACGCGGGTTATCCTGTTAATCATTTCAGGCCAGCGTCAAGACCATCCGCGCTGGGGCTGAACGGGAAGAGGTGTTTTTATGCCCGATTTATAACAGATAACGTCGTGATGTTTAATGAAGGAGTATGAAGTTTTAAAAAAAAATCATACTTCCATGATCTAGCGTAATATCCACTTCGTTGATAAGGGGATTTACAGAGAGGGTGACAATGAGATGAGATTTAATTGCCCATGACGCACACCCGTTTGCGCCATGACGGATTCAGCAAAACGCTCAACCAACGCAGCAGTACCGCGCAGAATAACCGTTTCGACACACTCTTCATGGCTCAGATGTGTGTGCATCGTCGATACGGTCAGGTCGTGATGATCATGCTGCATTTCCGCCAAACGGCTGGAGAGTTGGCGTTCATGGTGATCGTAAACATAGCTCAGTACCGCCACACATTCCCCGTTCTTATCCATTTTGAAGGTCATTTCCCCCAGTTCCCGACGTAACATATCGCGGAACGCTTCAGAACGATTGGCATATCCTTTACGCGCCATCAGTTCGTCAAAATCCTGCGCGAGTTGATCGTCCATTGAAATGGTCAGTCTTTGCATCATAGCCTCAAAGAAAATGGGGTAAGGGCTGGAAGTACGACGAGTATAAAAGGTTGAGGGAAGAATAAATATGTCTCAACGCAATTAAGTCACAGAGCTGGAAATCAGAACCGTTCGAACGGGGAAAACACGGGTACAGGCGGGAAAAGCAGGTCTGGCGCAATTCATCAACGGTTGCCGCCAGACCAAAAACTATTACAGCAGAATACGTAGCATACGGCGTAGCGGTTCAGCCGCCCCCCACAGTAGCTGATCGCCAACCGTGAAGGCAGACAAATATTCCGGCCCCATATTCAGCTTGCGTAAACGCCCAACAGGCGTAGACAGCGTTCCCGTTACGGCGGCTGGCGTGAGTTCGCGCATCGTAAGTTCGCGATCGTTCGGCACGACCTTCACCCAATCATTATGCGTTGCCAGCATTTGCTCGATTTCCGGCAGTGACACATCTTTTTTCAGCTTGATGGTAAATGCCTGACTATGGCAGCGCAGTGCCCCCACGCGAACACACAGGCCATCCACCGGAATAACCTGACTGGTACTGAGAATTTTGTTGGTTTCTGCCTGACCTTTCCACTCTTCACGACTCTGGCCGTTTTCGAGCTGTTTGTCGATCCAGGGAATCAGGCTCCCTGCCAACGGTACACCGAAATTGTCCGTAGGCAGCGTACCACTGCGCGTCAGCGCGGTGACCTTGCGTTCAATATCCAAAATGGCAGAGGCTGGGTTTTGCAACTCTTTGGCCACGTCACCATGCAGCATCCCCATCTGAGTAAGCAGTTCGCGCATGTGACGCGCACCACCGCCAGACGCAGCCTGATAGGTTGCTACAGACACCCAATCGACCAGATTATTGGCAAACAAACCGCCCAGAGACATCAGCATCAGGCTGACGGTACAGTTACCACCCACAAATGTTTTGATGCCATTATCCAGACCTTGCTTAATCACATCGTGGTTAACCGGATCCAGAATAATAATGGCGTCATCTTTCATACGCAGAGAAGAAGCGGCATCGATCCAGTAGCCTTGCCAACCGCTGGCACGCAGCTTTGGATACACGTCCGTCGTGTAATCGCCACCCTGACAGGTGATGATAATATCCAGTGCGCGTAACGCATCCAGATCGTAAGCATCCTGCAAGACGCCTTGCTGCCCACCAAACACCGGGGCCGCTTCGCCGTGCTGAGACGTCGAAAAAAATACCGGACGGATTGCATCAAAATCGCGTTCTTCCACCATGCGCTGCATGAGAACCGAACCGACCATACCGCGCCAGCCAATAAAACCAACATTTTTCATGGTAACTGTCCTGCCTTGGGGGTAACAAAAATAATTCTGGTGATCCAACACCGATGCAACTTGGAAGAAGACGGGTGTATTGTAGTCAACACATTAAGCGTGATTGTATTTCCACCATACAAAATGTACATAAAGTCGCAAGTGAATTTATTCGATAGCACCACGTTTTTTAGCAGTGATTCTAATATCGTCGCGCTTATACCCAAAATAATTCGAGTTGCATGAAGGCGGCAAGTGAGGGAATCCCGATGAGCTTACTTAGGTAAGTGATTCGGGTGAGTGAGCGTAGCCAACGCACAGGCAACTTGAAGTATGACGGGTATATACAAGGTGACATACATCATCGTGTGATATCAGGAAACCGGATTTCAGGCATGGAAAAACAACAATGACAGAAATGATCTCAGCAACCGTGCTGTTGCTACTTATTATGGATCCACTTGGCAATCTGCCTATCTTCATGTCCGTATTAAAGCACTTGGATCCCAAACGCCGACGCGTCGTGTTAATCCGAGAGATGCTCATCGCACTCGGACTGATGCTGATTTTTCTTTTTGCTGGCGAACGTATTCTGGCATTTCTTAATCTGCGAACCGAAACCGTATCCATTTCAGGCGGGATCGTGTTGTTTCTGATTGCCATTCGCATGATATTTCCCTCTCAGGAAGGGAACAGCAGCGGCTTGCCCGCCGGTGAAGAACCTTTTCTGGTACCGATGGCCATTCCCTTAGTGGCGGGGCCTTCAATTCTTGCCGCGCTTATGCTGTTGTCGCATCAATACCCCGATCGATTGCCGCATTTAACGCTGGCTCTCTTTATCGCCTGGAGCCTCTCTTTCATTATTTTGCTGATGTCCGATCTCTTTTTGCGTCTGCTCGGAGAAAAAGGTGTCAGCGCACTGGAAAAACTGATGGGATTAATTCTGGTTATGCTTTCTACCCAGATGTTTCTGGATGGCGTGCGAGCATACATGGGGCTGTGAACCAACAGGTTTCGCCTTCCATTGGCGAAACCTGATTTATCGGTACGGCACTCAGATAGGATAAAGAGAATGCTTTAAAGCAGAATACTGCCCACGGCCGCAATCAGGAACGCGATGGTACCGAGTAGCGTTTCCATTACCGTCCAGGTTTTCAGCGTGGTTTTCTCATCCATTTCAAGGAAACGCCCCACTAACCAGAAACCAGAATCATTCACGTGCGACAGTACCGTCGCGCCCCCCGCAATCGCGACGACAAGGAAACAGAGATCAAATTCACTCAGACCTGGCGTAGCCGCAACGGTTGGTGCCATCAATGCTGCCGCCGTCGTCAGCGCGACGGTGGCCGAGCCCTGTGCGACACGCAATGCGGTGGATACGACAAACGCCGCCAAAATCAACGGCATGCCAGTATCCGCTAATGCACCAGCCAATGCGTCACCAATGCCGCTGGCACGTAATACCCCGCCAAACATTCCGCCCGCACCCGTCACCAGAATAATGGAACAAATAGGGCCTAATGCGCCATCGCACACTTTTTCCAGGTGTTTGCGACTATGTTTGCCACTAAAGACCACAAGGGCAAAGAATACCGTGATCAACAGTGCAATCGGGGTTTTCCCTAACATCCGCAGAAACTGAACTATACCGCTATCGCCGTTAATGATGCCCATCACCGTCAGCGTATTGAGCCCGGTATCCAAAAAAATCAGAAGTAAGGGGAGTAACAGAATACTCAACACGACAGAAAAACGAGGAGGCTTAACGTTAGAGTCAGCTTCAACTTCAGACAAAAAGCTTGACGGTAATTTTATATCGAATTTTTTGCCGGCCCACAGACCAAATAGGTAGCCACCAAAATACCAGGTTGGCAGAGCAATGATCCCACCCACAATCACTAATAACCCAATATTTGCTCCTAACAGTTCACTGGCTACGACGGGCCCCGGATGAGGTGGAACCAGAGCATGCATCGCCGCGAATGCGCCTGCCGCAGGCAAAGCATATCTTAACGTCGATCCGCCAAAACGCTTTGCCACGCTGAAAATGATGGGCAACATGACCACTAACCCGGCATCAAAAAAGATCGGAAAACCGAAGAGTAACGAGGCAATACCTAAGGCAAAAGGTGCGCGATGCTCCCCAAATTTATTGATCAATGTATCAGCCAGAACATTTGCCCCGCCGGTAATTTCTAGCAAACGTCCAATCATGGCTCCTAGGCCAACCAGCAACGCAACCGAAGCTAACGTGCTACCGAAACCGCTGAGTAGCGTCGGGACAATTTTTTCGTAAGGCGTTTTGGTGATCAGCGCCGTTATCAGGCTGACAACGGTTAACGCCAGGAATGCATGAACCTTGAAACGCATGATCAGTACAAGCAGTAATGCAACGGCACCGGCCGCAATCATCAAAAGGACACTTGCACTATAAGCTGATGTTATTTCTGTCATTATTGAGTTCCCCTGCCGTCACCATAACGGCCTGACTGTGGCTATTTGTAAAATGTATAACATCGTTATTTAATGGCTCGATTTGATGATACGGGTAACATGTTAATATGTGAAACCATTAAGCATCATCTCATTCACAATATGGGACAGGGATCAAACTATGTCGGATCGAGACGCCATGTCGCAGTAGAAAGAACCAATAGACATCACAACACGCCGTATGACCTTCGATGATGCACAGCAAGGAAAAAACCTAAACATCACTGCGCCTCTGCTCCAGAGAAGGAAACACGAAAAGCACAGTAATGCTTAGGTTTTGTATAGATGAATAACAGCATAATAGTGGAACGTTCGATTTGATGAAAAAACAGACTACATAGGCAATATAGCAGCCTGAAAACAGAAAACCGTGAACATCGCCACGGTTTTCTGACATCGGTTTCTACACCGATTTGCATGCCGCCACACTTATACCGGCGGCAGATCAAACAGTAGAATTTCACTGTCCGCATGGGCATGAATAGAAAGCGTTTCTTCATCCCAAATGGCGAAAGCATCGCTGGTTTCCGCCATATGACCGTTAATCTCTACCCGACCACGCACAACCTGAATCCAAATACGACGCCCTGCCTGTATCGGATAAACCGATGATTCATCCGGTTTCAATGCCCATCGCCATAGCGTCATGTCCTGAAAAACTTTCAGCGAACCCTCACGAGCATCCGGTGACAGCACCAGTTGACGCCCTTGCAGACCATCAAAACGTTTCTGCTCATAACGCGGCGTCAGCCCTGCTTTTTCAGGAATAATCCAGATTTGATACAAATGCAGCAACTCGTCACGACTGGCGTTGTATTCCGAATGGCGGATCCCCGTGCCTGCACTCATAATCTGAAACTCACCCGCTGGGATCTGCTCTTTATTCCCCATGCTGTCCTGGTGTTCAACCGTTCCACGGAGTACATACGTCAGAATTTCCATATCTTTGTGCGGGTGCGTACCAAACCCCTGTCCACCTTCAATCCGATCTTCATTGATCACGCGTAATGCAGAGAAACCCATGAATTCGGGATCGTAATAATCGGCAAACGAAAAGGTGTGCCAACTATCCAGCCAGCCGTGGTTGGCATGGCCGCGCTGTTGTGCTTTACGTAAATAGATCATGTTCGCTGTCCCCGTGTTTTCGATAAGTAAAGTCTAACGGGAGGCGAAGAATAAGATAGCGTAAAAAACTTAACGCTCTGTTCGAAAAATCCGAACAAGTTGGTGACAGGCAAAAAAAAAGCCAGCACCCGAGCTGGCTAAATAAATACTGGAAGCAATGTGAGCAATGTCGTGCCTTCACAGCAAAACCGCGTGGTTAATGGTGTACAGTTAATACAAACCGCGTTCAAACAACGCCATTTGCGATAACCTCACACCGACCATATTTGCGGTTCCCCGGAACGCATGACAATAATAATCATTATCATTCGCGTCTGTAAAGTGTTTTTTTTACACACTCGATAGACATATCCCACAACATAGAAAAATAACGTTCGCTCGTTACGAACCTTATTCATCTAACGCTCGAGCCAACAGCGTGATGGGATGCTCACAAGGTTTACTGGTGGACATCTCAATTTGCCACTTACAGGTTTCGCAATCCGTCACCACCACATCCACACCGCTTTCCTCTATCTGACGAAACAATGGCGCACCGATCCCCTGCGCGGTTGTGTAATTTTCCTTTTTAAACCCATAGGTTCCCGCAATTCCACAGCACTGCGAATCCAGAACGATCAGTTCAATACCGGGGATACGTTGCAGCAACGCTAGCGTATAAGCCGTCCATCCCATGCGCTCCAAATGACATGGCGTGTGATAGGCCACACGTAACGAGAGTGGACGTAATGGCAGGGAGCGGCCTTCCTCTTCTAATAACCGATAAAGCCGACGAGTCACCAACTCAATACCTTCGCGAACGCTCGCATTATCAATCCCCAGCAAATGCGGGTATTCATCGCGTAGCGTAAAGGTACAACTGGATGATGTCGCCACAACCGGAATCGATTTGCCGTTGATGCTTTCATCTAACGAACGGATATTCACCCGCGCCTGCTTACGCGCCTGCTCATGGAAGCCATTAGCAATTAACGGCACGCCACAGCACTTCTCTTTGTTTAACAACTGCACGCCAATATCCATGGCGTTAAAGACCCGGATCAGATCTTTTCCTAGCTGCGGATGGTTATAATTGACATAACAACCATGAAAATAAGCAATTTGCTCTTCATAACGCTGCTGTTGCGCCGCCTGCTGATGATACCAGCGGCGAAACGTCCCAAAGGAATACTTCGGCAGTTGACGACGGTGATCGATTTTCAGCGCCTTATCCAATAGCTGACGCACAGGTTTCAAGCTGGTTGCCGTATTGATTAATGGCGCAAACGGCGTCGACACCGTTCCCATAAAATCGGTATGACTCAAAATGGCGTCACGTAATGTCGGTTTATGCTCACTATGATTAGCTTTCGCTCGCTGAATGATGTCACCGATTTTCACATCTGAAGGACACGCGACTTCGCAACGTTTGCAGTTGGTACAATATTTCAGCGCTTCATCGTATAGGGCCGGGTCTTTCCGGCGCAGACGCTCACCATCCGGCCCCGCCTGCTTAGGCCCAGGATACAAAGGGTTTACTCGTGATACCGGGCAGTAAGTGGTACAGACCGTACATTTGATGCAATTCTCAAAACTGTTATCGGTAAGCAGACTCATGGGTTGCTCTCCTTCAGTATCTGGTCAGCGACATACAGTGCACTGAGCATGGATACGCCAGCACCACACCCTTGAACTATCGGATCAAATCCTTCCAATACCGCGCCAATGGCATACAGGTTATCCACCGTTTTCCCGTCAATAGCCGGTCTCAACCTTTCATCCGTCATCACACCAAATTGCATGTAGGGCTGAGCAGCAAAGACCGCTTGCTGGCTCCAGCATTCACGGCGAGTATCGAAACGCACATCCAGACCAAAAATAGGTTCTTTAATCTGATCAAACTCTGCCACCAAACCATTGCTGAAATAGCTGCCACTCGCTAACACCACCTGCGTCGTCCGTAGCGGAATATCGCCATGGTTGTGAGTGTACAGCGATACACCATCAGTTTTCAGATCGGCTCGCACCACACGATCGCCGGGCATGACCATACCGCCCAATTGGCGAAAACGGCGGGAAAGTGACTGATACAGGCGTAGCCCCAGTAGCGATGGTGGCAACGTAGGCAACAGCAACACCGGTTTACCCAGCGCTTGATGGAGTGCCGTCATCAGTTCCGAACTCTCCAGCCCCAGACAAGCTGGCATGATCACCGCGTTATTGCCGCTAGCCAGAGTGGTCAGTTCATCGATTAGCACGCTCAGATTCGCCGGATTATCTAACACCCGGGCAATGTTAACGGAGCGGAACTCACTGGGATTGCGACGTAATGGATCCAAAATAGAGAGTTTCAGGTCGTCGCTACGCGCGGCAATACCCTGTTCTTGTAACGCACCCGCCACAATGCGGGATTGAAAATCGAGAAAACCATCAATGCCAACAACCAGCGGACTTTGCCATCCCAATTCTTCACCATAGCCGCAGGTCACGCTATCGATAGGGCTCAGCCAGCAAGGACGGAATTTACCAAGCGGCGTCATACGTTGATGGTTCTGTTGGTAATCCCCACGCATCACGATACTGGAACGGTTGAGTAGCGCTTCCGCTTCCGGTAACAGGGTCACAATACGCTCAGCGCCGATAAGAGAATAAGGGTGACGGGGTGCCAGACGAGCCAGCTCAGTCAATGCCGTCAAGGGATGACTCACCGCACGACCATCCGGCAGACAAGAGAGCAAATCCAACGCACCAGAAGAGAAATGCAGCGCACTTTGTCCGGCGCTAACGATAGCGCAACGTTTTCCCGCTTCAGATAGCCGGATACCGCAGGTTAATCCTGCCAGCCCGCCGCCAATAATGACTACGTCATACCGCATCGTGTTCCTCCTGGTTATCGTCGGCCGTCAAACCGCACAACCCTTGATATACCCAATTGGTAAATTCACTTTCGCGCAGCGTATTGCCCCAGGCAACGGGGCGAATGCCTTTCCAGCGTTCATTCAAGAACTGACTGAGTTGGTTAATGGATTGCTCCGGCGTTGATTGCCCTAACCGACACAATAAACCGGCGGCACGACACGCACACAGTTCCCCCTGACATGTCCCCATTCCCACGCGGGTACGACGGCGCAAATCAATCAGGTTGTTTACCTGTAGTGATTCCACCGCATAGCGCACTTCACCGGCGGTAACCGCCTCGCATTCACAAACCAGACTGTTATCTAAACGTTCACCGGAAAACAAACGCCCGGCGCGCTCACCATGGCGATAAATAGCAGAGCCACGTAGCGGTGCAGACAGTGTCTTGTCCTTGTCGTGTTTTATCGAGGAGCGTATCGACGGTTGATTTTCTGAGGCGGGTTCAGAACCCGGAAGCGGCCGCTGCGCCGTTGAACAAGCGACCTGGAGGCCCAGCTTTTCACAAATTTTATCCGTGGCCCATTCGGCCATCAGCCGATAAGTCATCAACTTACCGCCGGTAATGGTGAGAAATCCTTCCAACCCATCACGACTGGCATGATCCAGCAGCACAATGCCGCGACTCACACTGCGCCCGGTCGGATCATCATCGCTTGCCACCAACGGACGAACCCCTGCATAGGCACGCAAAATACGCGTCGAAGCCAGTTTCGGCGCGAGCATGCTACCTTCACGGATCAGGATATCGACCTCAGCTGGCGTCACCATCATGTTATCAATTTGGTCATAGTCCACGCGGGTTGACGTTGTACCAATAAGGGAAATGGTGTCGCCCGGCACCAAAATGTCGGCATCGGCTGGCTTACGGCAACGGTTAATTACCATGTTGTTAATGCGATGCCCTAAAATTAGCAACGCGCCTTTGGCCGGGAACATACGAACGCGCAGATCGGCATATTCAGCAATATGTTGCCCCCAAATCCCCGCCGCATTAACGACAATCTGCGCGTAAATTTCTGATTCGACCCTGTTTTTATGGTCGAAAACGCGCACACCAATAATTCTGTCGCCCTGACGGATCAAACCAATCACTTCATGATAGGTCAGGACACTCGCCCCATGCTCACAAGCATCAATCATATTGGCAGTGGTTAACCTGAACGGATCGACGGTCCCATCAGGCACCCGCACTGCGCCAATCATGGTCGGATTAGCAGCAGGTTCCAGTTGTAATGCTTCTTTCGGGTCAATCGCCTGTGCATTGATACCCGCTTGTTGACATGCGGTAATGAACTGGCGTTGCCAGGCAAGGTCATCCTCGGGGAGAGTAAGGAACAATCCATCGGTAGGTTCAATACAATGACGAGCGATGCGGCGGAGGATCGTATTTTCTTCAATACACTCACGCGCGGATTCGCCATCGGTTACGGCATAACGCGCACCGCTATGCAGCAAGCCATGATTGCGCCCGGTCGCCCCGGTCGCAATGTCGTGACGTTCTAATAAGAGGCAATGCAACCCACGTAATGCACAATCACGCGCGATACCCGCCCCCGTCGCACCACCACCAATGATAACAACATCAGTTTCCCGGTGAGCCCTATTCTTTTGCATCATGATCCCACCTTAGACGCTCATTTATGTTGTTATTGGGACACAAAAGATAAGGTTAATGTTTGATAGAGAGCAAAAACGAGCAAAAAACGAAAATAACAGAACCAAATAAAACCATAAACGTGACTTGAGTCACTAAAATAAGGATTATTATTCACTCACTTTTGTTAACATGCTCCCAAAAAATGTTACCACGTCATAAAACCGTAACATTTGGGTTTTGAATCACAGATAACAACATATGTACTCACTACAATCACGTTCGCAATAGAACAATAAATTGTCGTTTTATTTCGCATTGGAGATATCTATGCTGAGCATTTTTAGGCCCGCCGCCCACCAGCCGCGAATAGCGGAAAATAACATTGACCCTGTTTATCGCCGCCTACGCTGGCAGATTTTCATGGGAATATTCTTTGGCTACGCAGCCTACTACCTCGTTCGTAAAAATTTCACACTGGCGATGCCTTACCTGATAGAGCAAGGCTTTTCCCGTGGCGATCTCGGTTTCGCGCTGTCCGGGATCTCTATCGCCTATGGTTTTTCCAAATTCATCATGGGCTCGGTATCCGATCGTTCGAATCCGCGTGTCTTTCTACCCGCAGGATTAATTCTGGCCGCCGCCGTGATGTTATTCATGGGCTTTGTCCCTTGGGCAACATCCAGCATCGCGATCATGTTCGTTCTCTTATTCCTGTGTGGTTGGTTTCAGGGAATGGGATGGCCGCCGTGTGGACGTACGATGGTTCACTGGTGGTCACAAAAAGAACGTGGTGGGATCGTTTCGATTTGGAACTGTGCGCACAACGTAGGGGGTGGACTACCGCCGCTGCTGTTCCTACTGGGTATGGCCTGGTTTAACGATTGGAAAGCCGCGTTATACATGCCGGCATTTGCCGCTATTGTCGTTGCACTGATCGCATTTGCTTTGATGCGTGACACACCACAGTCCTGTGGTTTGCCGCCTATCGAAGAATATAAAAATGACTATCCTGTTGATTATGATGAAAAAGCAGAAGAGGAACTGACTGCCAAGCAAATCTTCATGCAATACGTTTTCCCGAATAAATTGCTGTGGTATATCGCCATTGCCAACGTATTCGTTTACCTGTTGCGCTACGGTATTCTTGATTGGTCACCCACTTATCTCAAAGAGGTGAAGCACTTTGCTCTGGATAAATCATCCTGGGCTTATTTCCTCTACGAATATGCGGGCATTCCCGGTACGCTAATCTGCGGTTGGATGTCAGATAAGGTCTTCAAGGGTAACCGTGGAGCGACGGGTGTCTTCTTCATGATACTGGTCACCATTGCCACCATTGTTTATTGGATGAATCCGGCAGGTAACCCGCACGTCGATATGGCTTGTATGATTATTATCGGCTTCCTGATTTACGGCCCGGTTATGCTAATTGGTCTCCATGCTCTGGAGCTGGCACCGAAAAAAGCAGCGGGAACCGCCGCAGGCTTTACCGGTCTGTTCGGTTATCTTGGCGGCTCCGTTGCCGCTAGCGCCATCGTAGGTTATACCGTCGATTTCTTCGGCTGGGATGGCGGCTTTATGGTGATGATCGGCGGTAGCATACTGGCGGTACTGCTACTGGTCGTCGTTATGTTAAGCGAGAAAAAACATAAAGAAGAGTTAGCCCAACGCGCGTAAGTCGTGAACGTTAACGTCCATCAGACGGCGTCAGCAGACGCCGTCTTTCTCCATATCAGAGATAAATAACCGCTAACAACACGACGACAAATTGGATGTACACAGGCTCGAACGATTTCCCCACCAGGCTCAGTTTTTTCTTTTAAATCCCTTTCCGTTTAAAAACTGACATTCCTTTCAAACTTATCGTTCCGAAAAAAGCCTGTCTCGCTGGTATATTTAATATAGATGGATAGTATTATCATCCTTTGTCATGAGCTGTATCAGCTTGGGGTGGACATATAATTTCTCCCGCCCTACCGCTATCTCATAAAGAATCCCAATGTCACACAGTTGTTTCAGATAAGTGGATGCAGACTGACGTTTTGCAATGCCTTTTTCAACTAGATTAGCTATACGACAATAGGGCTGTTCAAAAATAACTTCAACTAATTCATGGCTGTAGAGCTTCGGTAATGACTCTCGAACATAGGAAGCGGTAATATCGAATAGTGCTCGAACCGCAGCGATCTTGTCTGTTGTCCAGCTTGCTGTTTCCTTTACCGCACCCAACATAAAAATCACCCATGCATCCCAATGACCAGAGACCGTCACATCACGCAGCCGCTCATAATATTCGGATTTATGGGCCACAATAAATCGGCTTAAATAAAGGATTGGCAGCGTCAACAGGTTCTTTTCAATCAGAAATAGAATATTAAGAATTCGCCCCGTTCGACCGTTACCATCAGGGAACGGGTGAATGGCCTCAAACTGGTAATGTGCAATCGCCATCTTCACGAGCGGATCGATATCATCATCCGCATGAATGAAGCTTTCCCAATTCCCGAGTAAATCACGTATAACTCCCTCTCCGACTGGAGGCGTGTAAACAATACGGTTATCACCACTAACCAAAGCCGTCCCAGGAATTTTTCGGATGTCTATATCTGCATTTTTCAATGTGCTACAAATGCTGATTGCAGTAGAGATGCAGAGTGGACGTTGCCCCAAATACTTAAACCCATCATAAAGTGCAGTACGGTAGCGCAATGCTTCTTTTGTTGCAGGATCAGCTTGGCTATCTTCTTGAGAAAACTGAAAAAGTTTATCCGAGGTCGTCACAATATTTTCAATCTCAGACGAATCTTTGGCTTCAAGTAGCGGAATTAAATTAATCAATAAACCTTGATTAGGTAGAAGTTCGCCTGCCTGCTTAAGTTCTGCTAACGCTGCCCGAGCCTTAATACAAGACTTCAGTACAGGTATTGACTCCATCAACTCGCATTGAGGGGGAAGTTTCGGAAGCTGATTAAACGGTTCATGTGGATTCCACGACATAGGCTTAAAAACCTTCTTTTTATCGACACGTTTTTATTTTATGTCGATACCATAAACATATCGCCATAACGTGTCGATAAAAACAGATTATATCGACACGTTTTTGATCGACGTCGACGTGATAAATCGAAGAAGGTCACTGCGCGTTCTCTCTGGAAGAGATTGCCAAGCGCTTATTCATGCACAGGCTCGAACGATTTCCCACCAGGCTCAGTTTTTTCTTTTAAATCCCTTTCCGTTTAAAAACAGGCATCCTTTCAAACTTATTGCCCTGACAAATACATGTCTCGCAGGTAATGTGGTACAGCTGAATCAGCATTCGTGCCGATCACTTCCCGATCCGGCAACATATCTTTCAGGCGTTGATGCGCATTCGCCATAATGCAGCCTTTACCCGCCATTGACAGCATCTCATAGTCATTCATGCCATCACCGAAAGCGATACATTCTTTGAGTGAGAAACCCATGATCTTCGCGACCTGTTCCAGCGCATGGCCTTTGGATACCCCGCCCGCCATCACTTCCAGACAGCTTAACGTCGAAAAACTCACATTCACACGATCGCCCCAGCGCGCATTGATCGCCTCTTCCAGAGGCAAAAGCTGTTCATGAGAATCACAGGTAAAAAAGACTTTGCTGATTCCATCCGTTTCCAATAGCCCCGGTTCGAACAGCTTGTACTTGAACACCGATTCCTGAAAAAAGCGTTCTTCTTCTGGCCGACGGCGGTTCATGTACCAGTCATCATTACGGTAGACGTGCGTTAGCATCGCCGGATTATCGTGCACAACGTGATACAAATCGCGTGCAATATCCTGATCCAGATTGTGACTGAATATCAGCTCTCCTTGCGTATTATGTACACGAGCACCGTTAGACGTGATCATAAACGCGCTAATCCCCAATCCGTCGCGAATTTGCGCCACATCCATATGGTGCCGTCCCGTCGCGAACACAAAATGGATGCCCTTCGCAGTCAGTAATCTGAGCGTTTCTTTCGCATATGGCGATAGGGTATGGTCGGGCGACAACAGAGTGCCATCTAAATCAGAAGCAACGACGTGATACATAACGATGAGATTTAACCTCTGTAGTAGTAGTCGCGGCACGATAGTTATCCTCGCCGCAAAATAAGAGAATACCCTTGTTGTCTTTCAAATTGCAGACACTTTAGCCTGAATCATCTGAAATCTATTGGGCGTAATCGGTAAAGTGGCTCAGAATCAACGCAAAAGCCTGAGCACGGATATCGTCTTTCTCGAACAGGATCTCATGGCGGGCACCTTCAATAACGTTGGGCACGCCTCCCACACAAGGATGACCGGCCCGAGCGAGAGCCTGACAAAAAGCGTCCTGACTACGGTTATCGACCACGCGATCGTCCTGAGCTTGCAGGAGCAAAATTGGCGTCGTGATATTCTCCGCCTGTATCAACAGTTGCTGGCAAGCTATCATCGCTTCCCGAACCCAGTGATAGGTGGGGCCGCCAACACGCAATTCAGGATAATCAGCATAAAATCTCACGCTACGCTGATAACGTTCCCGGCTCTGTGTTAAGACATTCACGCTATAAGGTAAAGGTCGCCATTGCCCGGTGCCTATCGCGTAATAATCACGGATTGACGGATGGCGTTCTGACCAGTCAAGCACACGCCACGCTAACCAATGAGGCATCGGCAGATGAATACCACACATCGGCGCACAAAGCGCGACAGCATCAAATGCCGTCGGCTGACGCGCCAGAAAATGAGCCAGAATCGTCCCGCCCATTGAGTGGGCCAGTGCAAAGCGACGCGTATAATCACGTGGTTCAATTTGCTGTTGCCACAATAGTGCGATGTCATCAACATAATCGTTAAAACGCAACACGTGTCCACGATGACTATCAGGTAATAATCGCCCTGAACGCCCCTGCCCACGGTGATCCATCATCAGCACATCATAGCCATTACGGTAGAGATCGTAAGCGACTTCACTGTATTTTACGGTGCTTTCGATCCGACCAGGAAAGACGACCACGAGATGTCGGTGTTCAGGTGCGGAGAAACGAACAAAGCGAATCGGCACATGATCAACGCCGATAAACTCACCTTCCTCACGCTGCGACCAAAATCTCAACAGTTCACCGGTAGCGAAAGCTGAAAACTGTGCTTCTCGCGTTAACAGGCTATGGTGATACGGCATCATCACATGTCTCCGGCACGGGCCAATACCGCTAACAGAAAGGCTTTTTGAAACACCAATATCGGCGTATTGTGACATAAAAAATCGCATGGAGCGATTTTCAACGTTGCAAGCAATGACCAACACTATTTAGAGAGTATACGTAAATGACCTTAGACTGGTGGCTGACCTATTTACTCACCACAATCATTCTTAGCCTCTTCCCCGGCCCCGGTGCGATTAATACAATGAGCACGGGTATCAGCCATGGTTACCGTGGTGCGATCGCATCCATCTGTGGATTACAGGTCGGTTTGGCGATACATATTGTCCTAGTCGGCATTGGGCTTGGCGCACTGCTTGCCAAATCCATGCTGGCATTTGATATTCTCAAATGGCTGGGTGCCGCTTATCTGATCTGGCTGGGTATTCAGCAATGGCGCGCCGCTGGTGCACTGGATTTGCAAGCCATCGCCAGCGCAATACCGCGCCGCCGACTCTTTAAACGCGCCGTTCTGGTCAATCTGACCAATCCGAAGAGCATCGTTTTTCTCGCCGCACTGTTTCCACAGTTCATCATCCCCCATGAACCGCAAGCCGCACAGTATCTGGTTCTGGGCATTACGACCGTAGCAGTCGATATCGTAGTAATGATTGGCTATGCAACACTGGCGACACGTATTGCTGGTTGGCTAAGAGGTCCACGCCAGATGCGTACATTGAGTCGGCTATTCGGTTCAATGTTTATTTTGATTGGCGCCCTGTTGGCGACGGCCAGAAAAGCCTGACATATTTGACTGCCAGTTTCCTCTTTGCCCCCGCTCCATCGCAGATGGAAAAGTAGGCGTTATCGCATGGCTGGAACGTGTATTCAACCATGCGGTAAGAGGCTAGCTGTCTACTTCTTGTGTTAAAACTGCGAGTATTAAAAACTATGGGTATTAAAAACTGCGGACATTAAAAACCGCAGGCATAGAAATATTAGCGCGAAAAGATCAGATGTAGGCCAAATCCAGTAAACAAAATACCCGCCACGCCATCCACCCATTTTGCCATACGTTGATAGCCACGACGCATTGCAGGTAAGGCGAAGACCAATGCCACCAGGCTGAACCACATAAACGTTTCAATGGTAATCAGTGCGAAAATCCCCCAGCGCTCCACGCTGCCAACGCTGTCGCCGACAAAAAGGGAAAATACGCTACCAAAGTAAATCAGCGCTTTCGGGTTAGCCAGATTCGTCAACAGCCCGCGAATGAATGTCTTACCACGTTGAGGCAACACAACGGCGCTTTCCTGTGTGGTTTCCAACTGTGCTTTACGGCGTGCAGAACGCAGCATCTGCCACCCCATCCAACACAGATACGCTCCACCGCCAAGGGTGATCGCACTATGCAGCCACGCCATTTGCTGAAGCAACAGATGTAAACCAAGTAAAGCCACCGCCGCCCAAACGACGACACCTAACGAAATACCCAGCACCCCCATCATCGCTTCACGGCGAGAGCGGCTTGCCGCCGTTTGAGAGACAAAAAAGAAATCCGGCCCCGGACTCATCAGCGCGATAAAATGCACCAGTGCAACAGTCAGAAACAACATGTTATTTTCCTGTTTTTCAATATGTTAAAAAATACTGTGCAACACGACTACTCATCACCATTATCAACATGATCGCGAATCATGGTCATGAAAGGCGAACCAAAACGTTCCAGCTTGCGGTGACCCACACCGTTAATGTTGAGCAGTTCACCAGCGGTAATCGGCATCAGTTCAGCCATCTCCAGCAAGGTGGCATCGCTGAACACAACATAAGGCGGGATATTCGCTTCATCGGCAATGGACTTACGCAATTTACGCAGTTTGGCAAACAGTTTGCGATCGTAATTGCCACCGTAGGATTTCTGGCTGACACGTGGTTTAAGGTTAATGACTCGCGGCACAGCCAACTGCAAAGGCTGTTCGCCACGTAAAACGGGACGCGCCGATTCCGTCAACTGCAAAGCCGAATGCATCGCAATATTCTGGTTCAGCAAACCAAGATGAATCAATTGGCGCAGTACGCTAACCCAATGTTCTTGCGATTTCTCGCGCCCAAGACCATAAATCGGCAATTTATCATGGCCGTATTCGCGAATACGTTGATTGTTCGCCCCGCGTAACACCTCAACGATATACCCCATCCCAAAGCGTTGCCCTACACGATACACACAGGAAAGCGCTTTTTGCGCATCAACCAAACCGTCGTAGCGTTTGGGCGGATCGAGGCAAATATCACAGTTACCACACGCCTGCTGGCGACCTTCACCAAAATAGTTCAATAAAACCAGACGTCGGCACGTTTGCGCTTCCGCAAACGCCCCCATCGCATTCAGCTTATGGCGCTCAATGTCCAATTGTTGCCCGGCAGGTTTTTCTTCCAGACAACGACGCAGCCAAGCCATATCCGCCGGATCGTAAAAAAGTACCGCCTCAGCAGCCAGCCCATCGCGTCCGGCACGCCCCGTTTCCTGATAGTAAGATTCGATATTACGCGGAATATCAAAATGCACCACAAACCGCACGTTTGGTTTGTTGATGCCCATCCCGAATGCAACTGTCGCCACAACAACCTGTAGGTCATCACGTTGAAAGGCTTCCTGCACCTGAGCCCGACGCTCATTATCCAGTCCGGCATGGTAAGCCGCTACGCTCAACCCACGGCTTTGCAAACGAGCGCTGATATCCTCTACTTTTGCCCGGCTGTTACAGTAAATAATACCGCTCTTGCCGCGCTGGCCCTGAACAAACATCCAAAGCTGATCGAGTGGTTTGAATTTCTCCACCAGCGTATAGCGAATATTGGGCCGATCAAAGCTGCTGACCTGAATGAGCGGCGACTGAAGATCAAGCAACCGGGAAATGTCGCGCCGTGTGGTCTCGTCTGCGGTTGCCGTTAATGCAATAACCGGAAGATGGGGGAAATAGTGTTTAACCTGCCCCAATGCACGATATTCCGGGCGGAAATCATGGCCCCATTGAGAAATACAGTGCGCTTCATCAACGGCAATCAGGGAGGGCTGCCAATGCACCAGATGATCGAGGAAGCTGTCTGTCGTCAGACGTTCCGGCGCAATATAGAGCAGCTTGATTTGCCCGCTACGACATCCCGCCATCACTTCAAGCTGTTGCTCGCGCGTCTGGGTCGAATTCAGGCATGCCGCAGCAACGCCGTAGGCCTGAAGCTGATCGACCTGATCTTTCATAAGAGAGATAAGCGGCGACACAACCAGCGTCAGACCATCCATCACCAACGCAGGTATCTGATAACAGAGTGACTTTCCGCCCCCTGTCGGCATCACAACCAGACAATCCTGACCGCCGATCGTCGCGTTAATGATCGCTTGCTGACCCGGACGGAACTGCTGGTAACCAAACGTCTCCCGCAATACCTGAACCGCAAGCGCTTCCTTATTCAATACTTCCGCCGTAGACACACGTTCCCCAATCCGATAACACCAAACAGGCGCTATTTTCAGCGTCACCCGCTGAAACTGCAATGTTTTAAATGACAACGCCCCATGTTATGCGAGCGCCACTGAGAAATGTCCTGTATCCGCAAGATGGCGCAGATAAAAAACGGTCAGATCGTCACGCAGGTCAGAACATATCGTTCAGCGTGATGCCAACGCCAAAACGTGTCTGCCGATGGTCATAATCAATGAGAGACTCTCCATATCCGCTGAAAACTTTGGTATAAAATCGCACATGCTTCGTTAATGGGTAACTCCACCCCAACTCACCGCCACCATAACCACTATTCCAGTTATAACGACCTTCCGCGCTAAATACGCTATCGCCCCAGACATAACCAATGCGTAAACGGTAATGCCCCATGTATTTCGTGATATCCGGATTATCGTCATTACTGTCTGAAAAACGAAGCCACGGCTTCACATCTACCTGCCAGTTGCCATTTTGCGCCATCAGACGGGCATACGCACGATTCCAGCTACGCGATGTTGGTTCAGAACGGCCATTAGATTGATGATTGAAACCAACCTCAACATCACGTAGCGTCCAGCCAGCAAGCGTATAATCTGTCGCCCATCCCAAAAAAACCTGTGGTTCATAGTTGGTTTCGCGAAAAGGAGAAGACTCGCTTTTATTGGATAACTGCCACCAGGATCGCTGCGTATAGGAAGCACCCAATAAAGAATTGTCACCGAGAATACCGCGCCAAATCGGGAACCCTAGGCTAATCTGAAAATTCACTTCATCCTTACGAGCCTCATTACCCCAGTTGTAGCTCTGTATTGCCGTTTTATTGATATCGCTAGTATAGGTATACAGAAGGTAGTTACTTTCATAAGGATTGAGGACAAACGGACTTTCATGTTCTTGTAACAGACTGGCGATAATGCTGCCGCGCACGGCGGGCTTATCCTGCCCTGACGCAATTTGAGCTTCCTCTGCATGAGCAGACGCCGCCAGTAACGCAACCAACATCCCGACTATCTTGCGCATTCACTTTTTCTCCAAGAGCATTCACGATCGCAGTGCCAAGATTGGCAATCAGTATCAGTTCAAAAATAACATTTTACACGGTTCACCCATGTTTGAGTCGGCGTTAGGTGTTTTCTCAGTTATTTCTGGAAAGAAACAAAATAGCTCCATATATTAAACAATAAATTAACTTTTATATTTTTATCATCGCCTCTTCAGGTAGGAAACCATGTCCAATACACCCTCTACGCAAGGCCGGGTTTCACATCAGGAAACCGTTTTAACTCGCGAAAGCGTTCGCCAACTTGTTGGTGATATCTTCATTTACAAAATGCCCTTTAACGGTGAACTCGGGCTTGAGCTACAAGAATTTGAAGTCGATCACGCGATACTGACATTTGCTCGTCAGGACAAACTGATCGGCAATGTTCTGCAAAAAATTTTGCACGGCGGCGTCATTGCCGCAGGGTTGGATGTTGCCGCAGGTTTGGTTTGCGTCGGCAACACACTGCTGCGACACGAAACTATCAGCGAACAAGAATTTCATCACCGTCTCTCACGAATGGGAACTATCGATATGCGCGTCGATTACCTTCGCCCTGGCCGTGGCGATCATTTCACCATAACGAGTCAACTATTGCGTGGCGGCAACAAAATCGCAGTCGCCCGCGCTGAATTACACAATGAAAAAGGTTTACACCTTGCGAGTGCCACTGCGACCTACATCGTCGGTTAACCGATGGATGAAAACACCACTTATTTTAAGTAGAATAGAGCGTTTCCCGCCTCCGTCATCGAGTCACCCATGAATGCTCAACAAACCCGTAAAGGGATCTTTTTCGCCCTTGGCGCTTATTTTATTTGGGGAATTGCACCGGTTTACTTCAAATTGCTGGCTCATGTTCCACCCAACGAAATACTGACTCACCGTATCATCTGGTCATTTTTCTTTATGCTGATCCTGCTGACTATCAGCCGTAAGTGGCGTCAGGTTCGCTATGCTTGCCGTAACGTCAAACATTTACTGCTACTGGCCCTTACTGCCGTACTGATTGGCGGCAACTGGTTACTCTATATTTGGGCGGTGAATAACAATCATATGCTGGAAGCCAGTCTGGGATACTTCATCAACCCACTCGTTAACGTGATGCTGGGGATGTTGTTTCTGGGAGAACGCTTTCGTCGTCTGCAATGGATCGCCGTCTTATTAGCGGTGGTTGGTGTGCTGGTACAGTTGTGGACATTCGGTTCACTCCCCATCATTGCGCTAGGGCTTGCCTTTAGTTTCGCACTATACGGTTTACTGCGTAAAAAGATCGGGATTGACGGCCAAACGGGTATGTTGATCGAAACATTGTGGCTGTTACCAATGGCGATCATCTACCTGTTCTTTATCGCGGAAAGCCCCAGCAGCCATCTAGAGAACAATGCCTTATCACTGAATTTGCTGTTGATCGCCGCGGGTATCATCACCACGGTACCGTTACTGTTTTTCACGGCAGCCGCGATGCGATTACGCCTCTCAACGTTAGGTTTCTTCCAATACCTCGGGCCGACCATGATGTTCCTGCTAGCCGTGATTTTCTACGGCGAAACCATGGGCAGCGACAAACTGGTGACATTCGCCTTTATCTGGAGTGCATTAGCCCTGTTTATTCTGGATGCGCTGTATACGCAACGTAAGCTACGCCGCCTTTCCGTTACACCGCACCAGATACCACACGACGCGAAATAAAGCGTGATAAAAGCGGGCTAAAGAGCAGGGTCGAAAATAATCTCAGCGTTTGCATCGCAATGACAAATGCCATATCGACCCTGCTGCCTGCCGCGATAATGGCTATCGAATCCAACCCGCCGGGGCTGGTCGCCAGATAGGCCGTCAACATATCCACAGGCAGCATCCGCGTGACGCCCCACGCCATCGCACCGCAGAGCAGCATCAATCCGACGATCGAAACCATCATGTGTGGCAAGGTTCGCAACGCCAGAAAAAATATCGGACGGGTAAAGCAAAGCCCGACGCTCCAGCCAATAAAAGCATAAGCTAGCGCCAACAGCCATTCTGGCGTGACCAGATGTAGAATTCCCGTTGCATGTAGAGATGAGCCAACGATCATCGGCCCTAATAACGCACCGGAGGGGATACGCAATCGCCGCCCCACCCACGCGCTACCAAACGCCACGCCCAGCGTCGCCAGGAAACGCCAGTCCAGCGACGGGAACCAAACCAGCATGGCATTATTTTCAGCGGCAGCATCCCCGAGGCTCAGACGTGCAACGAATGCCGCCGCCGCCGTCACCATCAACACTCGCAGATACTGCATAAAAGCAACCAGCCGCACATCCGCGCCAAATTCAGCCGACATCGCAACCATTGCAGACGCCCCACCGGGAGACGCTCCCCAGGTTCCAGTCGTACCAGGCAGCTCGCTATACTTCACCAGCAACCAGCCGGAAATCCCACTGGCAGCCAACGTCGCCAGTAGAATAAACAACACCAACGGCCATTCACTGACTAACGGGCTAAGAATAGAAAAAGAGAGACTCTGTGCAACCAGACACCCCAGTACTGCATTGCTACCAGCAAAACAGACCGGCGGGATACGGATAGTGGCACCGTTCACCCCCATCACTACACCAACTAACATGGGGCCCAGCAATAAAGCTGCTGGAACATGGTAAACCTGTAGCCCGAATCCCAAAACCAGTGAAACCGACAACAGAATTCCCCATTGCACCAAGGGGGCAACCCTTTTCATCCACACAACCCGTTTTTATCGATAAGACAAGAGGCCTCATTCTAAACAGAATCAGACGGGGAAAAATATGGTTATTATCATAAGGTGATAGAAAAACAGCGAACGAACAACACCACGTCATCCGTTCGTCGCTAACGGCAGATTACAGCCAGTTTTTACGTTTGAAATAAAGATAAGGGGCCAGTCCTGCGAGGATCATCGCCACAATCGCCGCTGGATAACCAAAGCTCCAATGCAGCTCCGGCATAAATTCAAAGTTCATACCATAGCTGGACGCTACCAGCGTCGGCGGCAGGAAGACAACGGACACCACCGAGAAAATTTTGATAATCCGGCTCTGCTCGATGTTGATAAACCCCATCGCGGCCTGCATCAGAAAGTTAACCTTCTGAAATAAGGATTCATTATGTGGCAACAGGGATTCGATATCGCGCAGGATCTCACGTGCCTGCTCCAGTTGACCTGACGGTAAGCGAGCTTTACGCACCAGAAAGTTCAATGCACGCTGGGTATCCATCAAACACAATCGCACCTTCCAACCCACGTCTTCCAGTTCTGCCAATGTGGAAAGTGCTTCGTCATATTCCTCGCCCTGACGCCCTTCCATAATCACGCGGCTGAGTGATTCCAGATCGCTATAGATGTTCTCGATCTCATCGGCCAACTGCTCAATTTTGGTTTCGAATAAATCCAGCAACAGCTCATAGGCATTGCCATCCACCAACGTTTGATTACGCGCCCGCATGCGATACAAACGAAATGCGGGCAGTTCGCGCTCACGCAACGTATACAAACGGCCATCGCGGATAGTAAACGCTACCGTGGCATTACCAGCGTGATCTTCCGCATCTTCAAAAAAGAAGAAGGAGTGAATGTGCAAACCATCTTCGTCTTCGAAAAAACGCGCAGATGCTTCAATGTCTTCCAATTCTGGCCGGGTCGCCAGACTTTGTCCCAGTTCCTTTTGTACTTTCTCACGCTCATCGTCCTCTGGTTCGATTAAATCGACCCAAACAGACGCGGTGAGATCATCGGAGTCATCCAATTCCAGACGAGATAAACGGCAATTATCCAGTTTAAATGCGCTCAGCATAGGCCATAGCTCCCTTGCAGTAACAGAGATGGACAACGCGATTGAAGCACAGAAACAAAGGTGAGCATGTCACCGGCAGGTTTCAGTCCGTTCGACGGAACTGACTCGTAGCGACATGAATAACATCGCTGACAACCACGAAGGCTATCAGCAAAACAACGGAGATAGCCTTAGAAGTTGTACCTAATGAGCAGGTTATTGAGCCAGTATCGACTGGGTGTGTCCAAGGCGTAGGTCCTCCGGGAATAATGATGCGCGCATGTTACGCCGAGATGAAAAAGACTTCAACTTTAAAACCAAGGCTGAAATACGCTCCCTCTGTCAAGATAGTTGCCCCTCTCAGTGGACTTAGGCTGCTTATTTTTCCCGCTCCGTTCAGCCGGAATGCCTGTTCACCCCACATACGCCTCCGTCTGCACTTGATTTAAATTCGAAATACTCACCCATAAAGGTAATCACTTCTGACAAATTAAAATTCCTGATGTTTTTATCGTCTATGCATTTCCACCAGTATGACAAGGCTAGCTTTCTATCTTCATCCGTTATTAATCCGCCTACATATTTTTTCGTTATTCTAATGGGATTATTATCCCCATCGAAATCTATATTCAACAAATCAGTCACTTCAATTAAAAAATTCAGATACAATCTAACCGATAAGGTTTTATCATCTGGCCATCTAATCAAACCAATGCTTATATACCCGTCATACTTCAAGTTGCCTGTGCGTTGGCTGCGTTCAGTCACCCGAATCACTTACTCAAGTAAGCTCATCGGGATTCCTTCGCTTGCCGCCTTCCTGAAACTTGAATTATTTTGGGTATAGTCACCTAACAATAACTCCAAAATATTTAAGTGTATCGTTACAAGATATAATACACTACTTTTGCTGTATGATGTCCAGCCCCTAAAGGCGCTATCTGGAAGAATCGGGGTTCATGACTAGGGTACCCATCACTGTTACCGTGGAGCGGGGAAGGATAGTGATTGAGACCAGGATTAACCTCTGAGCATTGAACTAAAAAACTGGTAAAAATAGCCGAAAAGATCGTGGGTTCGCTCCCTGCTTATTATTTTATAACCGAATAGATTCTTTTATTTCGTTTTTGTTCTCTTTTGATGGAGAGAAGGATAAATATATTTTATTGTCAATTTTTTTAAATCCCACAGAATAATTCCCTGGAGAAAGATTTATAAAACGACCCGATACACTGTTTATGTCATCTGGTTCTAAATCACCACCGGTAGTATCCTCACCCGCGCCAATAAATATATTTCCGGAAGGGGAACTTATGTATGCAGAGCCATTATAACCGTTTAAAGATTCAACAACATTTATAGAATATTCGCCATCACTACCTAAATTTAAAAAAATAGCATTCCCATTATTGATCTCATCTATTTCATCATCTTCGATACTCCACCAATCTGGAGTATCAGTGATGCGATGTTTAAGTGATTGTAAATCAAATATAACCACTGTAGCTGTATCAGTGAAAATCTTGAAGCTAATATTCATTTCATGCCTCAATCAAATATTATCGCACTTATTTTATCGCAAGGTTGAAAAACAGTGCAGGGCTTTTAGTCAACGCGCTTGCGTCAACATGACCGACTTTCATATCACCTCATCTTACCAGAGATGGGGAATGGTGGGCTTTGGCTCCAAAGCTATGAGTGACATGACGGAAATGGCGCTACACACATGCGTTATACCGTCCCCAGAAAACCCACCATCCGTAGCAGATAACCGCCATCAACCCCAAAGAATAAGCGACGGCTTTGAAATAATCTCTTAAGAAAAAATCACGGATGAAGACAATCACGAGAGGCATACCGAAAATCACCATTAATACCGGCCCGGTGATATCTTTCATATTGTCTTCCAGAGGCAACTCACACACCGTTCCCCCCGCCGGCTCTAGCATCCAGTCATATTCTCCAATACTAAAGATATTCATAAAGAAACACGTCATAAGGAAATAACCGATGACGGATAATCCCTCAACTAACCTGTTTTGAGCCGCTTTCATCCGTGACCATCCATCTTTATATCTATACGGTCTCCAATCTGGCATAGGCGGCGACCAGCCACTTAATCCCCTGCCCCTGAAAAGCGACCTGAAGACGACAGTGATCGCCACTGCCCTCCAGATTCACGATCGTCCCTTCACCGAACTTACTGTGCCGCACACGCTGCCCTAGCGTATAGCCGCTGTCGTTCTGATTAACTGGCGTGCCAAGCCGCTGGTGATTTACCGGTCGTGCGACGCTGGCCCGCAAACGCACTTCTTCAATGCATTCTGCAGGCAATTCGCCCACAAAGCGAGAAGGACGATGATAAGCCTCTTTACCATATAAACGACGGGATTCCGCATAGGTCAGCGTGAGCTTTTGCATTGCCCGGGTGACCCCCACATAAGCCAGCCGACGCTCTTCTTCCAGCCTGCCGCCCTCGTCAAGCGACATCTGGCTAGGGAACATGCCTTCTTCCATTCCGACGATAAAGACCTGAGGAAACTCCAGACCTTTCGCCGAGTGTAGCGTCATCAACTGCACCGCATCCTGATTGGCGTCAGCCTGACCTTCACCCGCTTCCAGCGCCGCATGCGATAAGAAGGCTTGTAATGGCATCAAATCCTGATCTTCTTCCTGATAGCTAAACTGACGCGTTGCAGTAACTAACTCTTCCAGGTTTTCTACTCGCGCTTGCCCTTTTTCGCCCTTTTCCTGCTCATACATTCCCCACAAACCGGAATCCTTAATTGCCCGGTCTGTCTGTACATGTAAAGGCAGTTCAGACGTTTCATAAGCTAACGCATCAACCAGCTCAACAAAGCGTTGTAACGATGCGGCGGCACGGCCTGCCAGCACCTTGTCCTGTAATAACAACCGTGTGGATTGCCAAAGGGTGAGTTGTCTGTCACGAGCCGTTTGACGCACCACATCCAGCGTTCTGTCGCCAATGCCGCGCGTCGGCGTATTCACCACTCGCTCAAATGCCGCATCATCATTACGGTTAGCGATCAGACGAAGATAGGCCAGCGCATCTTTGATTTCCTGGCGTTCAAAAAAGCGCATTCCGCCGTATATGCGGTAAGGCATATTTTGCTGTAACAGCGCCTCTTCCAACACGCGTGACTGGGCGTTACTACGGTATAAGATCGCGCTGTCGCTCAGAGAACCGCCATTTTCCTGCCAGGCCTTAATTCTATTGACAACGAACCGGGCTTCATCCAACTCATTGAACGCGCAATAAAGCGAAATTGGCTCGCCTTCAACACCGTCCGTCCATAAATTTTTCCCCAGTCTCCCACCGTTGTGTTCGATCAGCGTGTTAGCCGCTTTGAGGATATTGCTGGTTGAACGGTAATTCTGTTCCAGTCGGATCGTCTCTGCACCGCTGAAATCCTTCAGGAATAGCTGAATGTTCTCAACCTGCGCGCCACGCCAGCCATAAATAGACTGATCGTCATCACCCACGATCATGACTTTGGCACTCTCGCCAGCCAGCATTCGAATCCACGCGTATTGAATGCGGTTCGTGTCCTGAAACTCATCCACCAGAATGTTGGTAAATCGCTCACGGTAGTGGTTCAAAACATGTGGCTTGTTCAGCCATAGCTCATGCGCACGCAGCAGTAATTCAGCAAAATCTACTAGCCCGGCGCGATCGCAAGCTTCCTGATAGGCCTGATAGACCCGCTGCCAGGTTTGCTCTACAGGATTACCATAGCTTTCAATATGTTGAGGCCGTAACCCTTCATCTTTCTTCCCGTTGATGTACCACATCGCCTGACGCGGCGGCCACTGCTTTTCGTCCAGATTCAACGCTTTAATCAGACGCTTGAGCAATCGGAGCTGATCGTCGCTGTCCAAAATCTGGAAATCCTGCGGTAACCCCGCATCCATGTGGTGCGCCCGTAACAGGCGGTGAGCCAAACCGTGAAAAGTCCCGATCCACATGCCGCCCTGACTGGTACCAATCAGTTGGTTGATGCGATGACGCATTTCCGCGGCCGCTTTATTGGTAAACGTCACCGCCATGATGGAATAAGGGGAACAATTCTCAACGGATAGCAGCCAGGCAATGCGATGCACCAATACGCGGGTTTTACCACTGCCAGCACCGGCCAACACCAATAAATTACTGCGCGGTGCGGCTACCGCATCACGTTGTTTGTCGTTGAGGCCATCAAGCAGTTCAGAAACGTCCATAGATACCGGTTATCCGTTGACGGGAAACCGTGCCATCACAAAGAAGACACCTTCCCACTGGTTATTTATACAGATGAGTAGAACGATTATAGCAACGCTGTCAGCGATGCCAACCGTGAAATTTCGATATGGGGCAGCAGCCGGGCATCATCACTTTGCATAAGATTCCCTTCCCGCAAATTGATCCAACATGCCTTCATGCCGCAACGCACTGCGCCGCCGACGTCCGTAGTAAGATCATCCCCTACATGCAGAATCTGCGCCAAAGGGAGATCGAATTTTGCCGATGCAAGATGATACATATCATCAAACGGCTTTGAACGCCCATCCGGGCCTGCGCGGAGAATAAAGCTGAAATACTTCTCCAATCCAAACAGACGAGGTTCCGCATTCCCGTTGGTGATCGCTGCCAGAGGAAAACGCGCGGCTAACGCGGTTAACGTGAGATGAGTTTCCTCCGTCACATGGATTTGGCTGCGCCAATGCGCAAAATTCGCCATCGCCGCTTTCGCGCCTTCCAACGCTTCATCAGCCTGCAAACCAACGTTTCGCATCATCAATTCAACGGTACGGCGTCGCCATTCCGTGACATCGTGATAAATCTCTGGTTCCTGCGAACGTAGTTCATTGCGCAAACGCTGAAAATCACTCACCTGCACATCACATAACGCCGGATGATACTGCTGTAAAAAATTCACCGACTCCCGTTCTGTTCGTCGAATCACGTCATGATTGTCATACAGCGTGTCGTCTAAATCGAACGTAATCGCACGGATTTTCCCCAGTGGCCGGTAAAAATGCATCAGGTTTTTCCTCGTTTGGCGCGTGGATGCGCGGCATCATACACCGACGCTAAATGCTGAAAGTCCAAATGGGTGTAAATCTGGGTTGTCGAAAGATTTGCATGCCCAAGCAACTCCTGTACCGCACGTAAATCGCTGCTGGACTCCAACATATGAGTGGCGAAAGAGTGCCGTAATTTATGTGGGTGGACATGACTGTTAAGGCCTTGTTTTATGCCCCACTCCGCAAAACGCTTCTGCACGTTGCGCATGGAAATGCGTCGTCCCTGATTAGAAATGAAAATAGCGTCATCCTCTGGGCCAAACAACTCGCGCTGCGCCAGCCAGTGTTCGAGCCAGATGACAGCAGTTTTCCCCATCGGTAGCCGACGCTCTTTACTTCCTTTTCCGATCACCCACACTTCACCCGTATCCAGATTAATATGCTGGCAATCCATACCAACCAATTCGGCCAAACGTAGCCCAGCACCGTACATGACTTCCATCATGGCGCGATCGCGCACCGCCAGCGGATCGTTCAGATCGATATCCAGCAAGCGATTCATTTCATCAACGTCCATATTCTTAGGCAAATGACGCCCCGCCCGTGGCGTGGAAACGCCTTTAGCCGGATTCGCACTCAGCTCGCCACACGAGACCATCCAATCGAGGAAACTACGCAACGCCGATAGCCTCAACGCCAGACTGGACGCATGCAACCCCTCTCGTTTACTGCGAGCCACCACCGAGCGAACACCCGCAGCATCCAGCGTTTTCCAATCCGTGACGCCAATAGCCGATATCATCGAAATCGTGGCAGACAACTGGCGGGCATAGCTGGTCTGCGTCAACGGGCTTAGCTGACGTTCCACTTTCAGATAACGCAGGAAATCATCCACGCGGAGCTGCAAAGGCGTATCGGGCGAACCTGACTGACTCATACCCGTTCGACCCAGCGTTCCAGCATCGCTGGCAGCATGGTCGCCAACTGCTGCAATAACACCGTTCCCATCCCATCCTGATAGTGATGCGTATCGCGACTGCTGAAAATCAGTAGTCCCAAATCATGACGTTCACCCATGAGCGATAACGCGACCGATCCTACCTGCTTGGCCTGCGGCAACAGCATCAGTAGTTCAGGCCCGTTCAGGCTGCCCAGATAATGATTGGATTGACCAAACCGTTGGATTCGCAAAGGTTCGAACAGCGTCCGATTCAAAGCAAGATGAGTAAAATCAGAAGGCGCGCCAATACGCCATTTATCACTGAACAGCCGAACGGATGCCCCCGCCAACCCTAGCTTACGCGCCCAGCGTTGAAGCCGATCAAGCATATCCAATAGGCTATCCGCAGCGGCCAACTCCGTTTGCAAACTGAGCAACCGTTTAAAGAGCACCTCGTTTGCACCAGCCTGTTCCATTAACAACGTAATTTCTTCTTCAAGCTGGGTAATATGGTTTCGTTGTCGGGCAAGTTGCCACTCGACCAACGACACGGTTCCTCGAACCGGGTGCGGGACACGCATTTGCTCGACAGGTCGGGCATTACGGATAAAAAAATCCGGATTCTGTTGCAGGAACTGCAAAACCATCTCGTCACTGAGTGCGATTTGGCGCTCTGCCTGCTCCTCGACATTCTTCATAAATGAATAAATCCATCGTAAACATGCGTTGCTGGGCCAGTCATAAACAGCGGGTGCCCCGGCCCATCCCAGTGAATATCCAGATCGCCGCCGGGCAGCGATACACGAACCTGTGCAGAGAGCAGATTTTGCTGTATCCCCACCGCCACTGCAGCGCATGCACCGCTACCACAAGCCTGTGTTTCGCCTGCGCCACGCTCATACACGCGTAAACGGACCGTATCGCGATCGACTACCTGCATGAATCCGATATTAGCACGTTCTGGAAAACGCTCATGACTTTCCAGCAAAGGCCCGATCCCTTCCACGTTCGCCGTATCGACATCATCAACCTGAATCACGCAGTGAGGATTCCCCATGGACACTACACCACACAGTATGGTGTGTTCTCCTGCACGCATGATGTAGGTTTTCTCCGCTTTTACTGCCCGAAACGGAACCTGCTGCGGTTCAAAATTAGGCTCACCCATATTGACGCGAACCAATTCATCATCAGTAACGGAGAGAATCATACGTCCCGTTTGGGTACTCACGGCAATATCACGCTTGTTGGTCAGCCCTTTCAGACGAACAAAACGAGCAAAACAGCGAGCGCCATTGCCACATTGCGCCACTTCACTGCCGTCAGCATTGAAAATGCGGTAGTGGAAATCCAATTCGGGATCGTAAGGCGGTTCAACCACCAAAAGCTGATCAAACCCAACACCGCAATGCCGATCTGCCAAACGCCGGATCAACTCGGGGGAAAAATAAACATTCTGCGTGACAGCATCAACAACCATAAAATCGTTGCCTAAGCCGTGCATTTTAGCGAACTGCATGATCCTGACTCCGCTAGCTTAACCAGGCGCGGTAAAAATCTATCCCGACATTTTTCCTGTTGTCGCACACTGCGTACGGCGAAATCTGTCGGGTATATCGTGACCAGTTATAAAATAATAATGATGAGTGGACACACCGTCACGCTCTAACGTCGCATGGAAACTTTTTGATGTGGTGCCTGATTCGCATGTTTCTCAACGCCTGTCGATGCGTCTTTCTCGTCTGGCGGCATATAAAGCGGCCCTTTTAAGCCGCAGCCAAACAGGCTGAGCAGCGATAACGCCAGAAAAAACTGACGAAATACCTTTTTCATAACATTAAGACCTGTGATTCATACTCGTATGCTCTCTATAATCGCAGGTGGATCATGAAAATCAATAGGAATCGAAAATGAACGATAGCGAGTTCCACCAATTGGCCGACAAATTGATGGGCCAGTTAGAGCAAACACTGGATCAATTTGATGGCGATGCGGATATCGATTATGAAACCAACGGCGGCGTCATGACACTCGCTTTTGAAAACGGGAGCAAAATCGTGATTAACCGTCAGGAACCTATGCATCAGGTGTGGCTGGCGACCAAAGCCGGAGGCTACCACTTTAATTATCAGGATAGTCGTTGGATATGCGATCGTAGCGGCCAGGATTTTACCACGCTGCTATCGGAAGCGTGTACGGCGCAAGCGGGCGAAGATATTCGTTTCGACTAAGCACGACGCCAACGCTAGGTAACGCTGGCGAATGCAAACCGGATGATATGGGCAACTAGTCAGACCGTTTTCGGGCGAAGGCCAACAGTAACGTCATCAGCAGCAGTACACCGATACCAAACACATTCACTAGCGGCCAGCCGCTAGTGAGCGCCATCATGCTTCCGGCCGACAAAGACGCCAGCGCATTGGGAAAATAAATCGCCAGCGAGTTAATGCCCTGTAATCTGGATTTATGCACAGAATGAGTAAAGGTATTCAGCATGAACGTGCCGCCGTTGAACATGAAAGCCCAGCCGATACCGAACATAATCAGTGCGATCAGGAAATTCCAGAACGCCAGCCCACTAAGGGCGACCAAAACACCGATCACATTACAAAGAATGCCGGTCACAATCACCTGCGTGGCGCTCATTCGCTTCGCCAAAAACACCAGTAATAGGGCTGGGGCATACATTGCAACAAAGTGCCACTGAAGCACCGTCGCACTACTTTCTACAGAGAAGTGATGCTGGTGCATCGCCAACGGCGCAGAGTTCATCAGTAGCGTCATGACGACAAAACCGACCATGCAACTGGCGGTTCCCAACATGAAAGCACGACTCTTCAGGATGGAAGACAGCGATGCCTCATTCTTATCCGCTGCGGCAACAGGAAGAAGATGAGGTAATCTCAACCCCAGCAACAATAGTGACGTCACCGTGCAGATGCCCGCCCCAGCGATGAAACTGCCAAAAAAAGGGTACGTCGACCACAGTTGAGCCGATTGGCTCGCCGCAAACGGCCCGAGAAAGCCCCCCAAAATGCCGCCACTGATCACCCATGAGATTGCGCTGCTTTTTTGCTGGTTATCCGTAAAAATTTCAGCCGCTGCAAAACGATAGTATTGGTTAAACGCGCAGGACATCCCCAGCACAAACGTAGAAAACACAAACAGGATAAAGCTGTGCAGCACTATCGCCAAAGCGGCCAGCAGACAGCCACCTAACCCTAATAAGGAACCAATGATGAATGCGTTTCGTCTGCCATATTTTGCCATCAATGATGAGACCGAATAAATCATCAGCGCAGCACCACAAACGGTTGAAGTAATCGGCAAGGTCGTTAACAACGGGATCGGCGTCATCATCACTCCCACCAGCGTGGAAGAGAGGGTCATTAATGAAATGATGCTTCCCGTTAGCCCCTGGCCTAATGCCAGCAATATCAGATTTCTTCGTTGCAAGGCATCCATAGTGAAATCCTTTTCTAAAGGAGGAGAAAAGCTATATTTGGGTTTAAAAACGAGGAATGTCAGCGAATTACAATATCTGTAATCGCTGTTTTACCACTAAAGACGCCCCTTCCGCCGCTGGCGTAATACATAAATGGGAAAGCGCGCTGCTACGGAAAGGTATCACCTGAGCACGGCCATCCAACTGTACAATCTGATAAAACTGCGGCAGGTTGAAATTAATAAAGCTCGAACCATAGGTAAAGCGATCGTGAGACGAAGAATAGAACCGGCTAACATCACGCACCAATTCTTCCTTACTGCCTTCACAGTGATGATAAACTTCAACCCGATTGGATTCATCCAGAATATAGATATTAAAACCCTGATTTTCATTCAGATCTTCAAAGAAGAACTGGATAATCCCTTCACTGGCTACACCGTCTACCACCGGGGGCAAATGCACATGGTTGGTTTCAACCTGAACCGGTAGCCCTTGCAGCTTGTTGTTAGAAATCGCGCCATAGAACTCGACGGCGTTTTCCAGCTTCTGCACGGAAACGCTGAGGCGCTCAAAGAACAACCCCCAGGTTTGTCCGGCCACTTTAACCGCTTTGAAACGTCCCGGCTCCTGACGCGTACTGGTTAAACGCAACTCAATACATTCTGATACCAACTGCTGAACCCGAGTCCGAATCAGACCACGCAAATGCTGGCTATAGCAGAAAACTTCCAGAGACTCAGGCAGCGCGGCATCCTGATGCATTTTACCCAGAATGGTTTTCAGCGCTTCCAGCACCGCTTGTTCACCGCTGAAGTGCAAGGTACGAACTTCATTCCATGAGTTGCGATACAGTAAGTCGATGCTGCCGACCAGACACTGCTGCTGTTGACCGAAGCTGAAAACATCCAGTTGGCGGAAATCAAAATGCACCACCTGATTACGGAACGCCGCCGTCGGATCGTGTTCCAGATTGACGATAATCGCCAGATGGCGAATCTCGCAGGGGCTGTACAACGCTTTCGGCGTTGGGGCAGGCAAGCGCAGTGGAAAGTGGCTTGATACATCGTCAACCAATGCCTGTAACCGATTAATATCACACAGCTCATTGCCCTTGATATACAAACGCGTACTCGGTGCCAGCAGCCCATTAAAATAGGCCCAGGCCACCAGTTTGTTCAGATAGCGGTTATATTCCAGCGGTTGGTGACTAATAATGGCATCCATTGACGGCGCCTGATTGTAGAGATACCACCCAGAGCGATTAGCACGCCCGGCAGGAACATAAATAAACGTCAGGTTCGGTTCGGATAAATCAGGTGAAATCTGCGGATTCAGCAGCGTGACTTTACCCGGCAACGCCTCAAATGCGGCGTAAAGTTTACGGGTTAATACACCGATGTCCTGTGGGCTGGCGCTAACACTCAGGTTATTACGACGAGCAAAGCGGATCAGGTTACGGTAAGTCTGCATCATGGCATCAAGCAATTCGTTATGTGCTTCACGTACTCGCTCGATCTTCCAGTTGGCCCGATTATCCAACATCGCCAGATGTTCCGCACTCCATCCCCATTCTTGAACCAGTTGGCTCAAAATCTGGCGACGCCAGCCTACGCACGCGCGTTCCCGAGATAACTTTTCACAAACTTTTAAATAAAAACATCGACGGGCCAGATCCAGACGCGTCAGATCGTTAATTGCCACCAGATAATGCGTCACCCGCTCCAACATCATGCAGTAAGGATCGAGACCAAAAGAAACGATCTCGCCTTTATGCAGGCGCTTTTTAATATCCATTGAAAGCAGGTGCGTATCCGGGTATTCCCAGGAATAGGCTTCTAGCAACAGCGTTTTCAGCACTGCTTTATAAGGGGAATCAATACTTTTATAGAGTTGCCACAGGCTGGCACCAAAATATTCTTCCGCCGAGAGCGTACTTAACCCGCCTAAATCCAGCCATTCGTTGGGCGCCAGCGCCCCTTGGGCATACAATGATAAAACGTATTCGTCGTAGTTTGATTCTTCTTCTACTGGCACCATGTTCCACAGAATACGTTTGCCCGCCATGCGAACAGCCGTGCGATAGAACTCATCCAGTAACAAAATATGCTGTGTAGATCCGCAATCTTCGCCGCCGAGGCTACCGCTTTCGTTATGACGGAAACGGTTTTCATCCATCACGAAGAAACTGACATCAACACCTTGTGCGGCGGCCCACTGTTCAAGCAGCGTACACTTTTGCTGTAACCGCAAACGCTCTTCATTATCAAGCCAGGACTGGTGACAAACCCAGATATCCAGATCGGAACTACAGCTCTGCCCAATGGAAGCGGTGCTGCCCATAGAGTAGACGCCAGTAATGGGTAACTCGCCTTGTTCATGCGAATTCTCCAACTGACCCCATCTTAATTCGATGTTATCCAGGTAGTGCTGTTGTTTTTCATCGGGCGTGTAGAAACAGATGCCGTGCGGAACCTTGCCGTCAAGGTAGCCTGGCATCAACGGGTGATGATGATGTAATAAAATCGGCAGAAGACTGTAGACCTGCTGAAAAGCGGGCTTCATTGCTCCCAGAGCACGGTCAACACGCAGTTGGTTGATCGCATCCAGTCTTTGCTTCAAAGTCTCGATGTAGAAGTACAAGACGTCTCGCCTGATTGTCCCAGTGCCTAGAAAAAACCCCGTATTCCAAATTTGCCAATGATGAAATTAGAAGAATGTTTGGCAAAATATTGCTGGAAACGTGATCAATTTAACACCTTGCTGATTAAGCGTAAAGAAAGTAAAGAAAGTTAGATTTATCTCACTTGCTTTCATTGCGTTTTTTCCTGTACGAAACCAGCCCGACTTCTCATCTCCACCTTCTTGCGCAATCCCGGGATTCACCACTCCGACCTGGTTTTAAAGGCGCACCGCGAATGTCTGTTACCTGACACTCGCGCACCATCAATGATACGATGGTGGAAAATGATAAAAACGGTATCAAGCATGTTAGACAATATTATTAGAATTGCCACCCGACAAAGCCCGCTTGCATTGTGGCAAGCACAATATGTTCAACAGCAACTGATGCACTTTCATCCCACGCTTCAGGTCGAACTGGTGCCAATGGTGACCCGTGGCGATGTCATTCTGGATACCCCGCTGGCGAAAGTTGGCGGCAAAGGTTTGTTCGTCAAAGAATTAGAATTGGCGTTGCTGGAAGGACGCGCTGATATCGCTGTTCACTCCATGAAAGATGTTCCCGTCGAGTTTCCTGAAGGGCTGGGGTTGGTCACGATTTGTGAGCGGGACGACCCTCGCGATGCCTTTGTTTCCAACCACTATGCCAGTCTGGATGAATTGCCCGCAGGCAGTTGTGTGGGCACGTCCAGCCTGCGCAGGCAATGTCAATTGCGGGCCAGACGGCCTGACCTGATCATTCGCGATTTGCGCGGCAACGTGGGTACTCGACTGTCAAAATTGGATAACGGCGAGTACGACGCCATTATTCTGGCTGTCGCGGGTCTAAAACGATTGAAACTCGATAGCCGTATACGCAGCGCACTCAGTCCAGAAATGTCATTGCCGGCTGTAGGTCAGGGCGCGGTAGGGATCGAGTGTCGTCTAAATGATGCGCATACCCGTCAATTGCTCAAGCCGCTCAATCACACGGCGACCGCGGCTCGGGTTCAGGCCGAACGCGCCATGAATTTGCGTCTGGAAGGCGGATGTCAGGTGCCTATCGGCAGCTATGCTGAATTACAAGATGATGAGTTATGGCTCCGTGCACTGGTTGGTGCACCAGACGGTAGCCAGATCATCATGGGCGAACGCCGCGGAAACATTGCCGATGCTGAAAAAATAGGCATTTCATTGGCGGAAGAACTGTTAGCAAACGGGGCCAAAGCAATTCTTCAAGCCGTCTATCAGGAAGCGTCTTCATCATGACCATCCTGGTGACGCGTCCGTCTCCGGCGGGCGAACAACTGGTAACCCGCTTGAGGAAACTGGGTTACAGTGCCTATCACAGTCCGCTGATTGAGTTCGCTCCCGGCAGAGAACTCAATCAGTTGCCCGACATGCTGGCAAACTTGCGCCCCGATGATATGGTATTTGTGCTCTCACAGCATGCGATAGCGTACGCCAATCCGCTATTGGTTCGCTCTGGGGGCGGTTGGCCCGCGGCGTTGTCTTATTATGCAATAGGCCGAACCAGTGCGTTAGCCTTACATAAAGTCAGCGCACAACCCGTTTCCTATCCTCTGGATCAAGAAACCAGCGAAACATTATTGCAGCTCCCCGAACTTCAGCATGTTAATGGCAAACAAGCGCTATTATTACGAGGTAATGGTGGCCGGGCGTTGCTGGGAAACACTCTCGGTGAACGCGGAGTCAACGTCACTTACTGTGAATGTTATCAACGCAGCGCCGTACATTACGATGGGCTGGAGCAGAGCCGACACTGGCAGCAAGCTGGCATTGACAGGCTAGTGATCACCAGCGGAGAAATGTTACAACAGATCTATAATTTAGTTCCTGATTACTATCGAATGTCCTGGCTACTTGAATGTCAGGCGATCGTCGTCAGTGAACGTTTGGCAATACAGGCCCGCCAACTCGGCTGGCACCGTATTCGAGTTGCCGATAACGCCGATAACGATGCGCTCGTTCGCGCACTACAATAAACCTGATCATGGGATGTACCATTATGACGGAACACAATACCCCAACAGCCCCCTCTGAAGAGGTTGCCGCGCGGGTTGAGCCCGCTCATCAACAACAGGATGCCGCACCGCAACCGACCAAACGGACAGGAACGTTGCTGGGGGTTATCGCGATTATTATCGCATTGGCACTTAGCGGTGGCCTCTATTACCACGGTCATCAGCAAGCGCAGCAAGAATCAGCGACCATTCAACGTTTGGAAGCGCAATTAGGCACACTGCAAGCACAGCAACAACAAGAGCGCCAACAGTGGCAAAACGCCCAGCAGCAGTACGCCAAAATGCAGGACGCGGCCGAACAACGTCTTAATACGCTGACGCGTCAATCGGATGAGTTGCGTGAGAAACTGTCGACCTTATCTAATCACGACACCAACACCTGGCTGCTGGCACAGTCTGATTTTCTGGTAAAGCTGGCCGCCAGAAAGCTCTGGAGTGATAAAGATGTTACGACCGCTGGTGCATTACTGAAAAGTGCGGATAACAGCCTCGCGGAGATGAACGATGCCAGCGTGATCGAGATTCGCCGGGCGCTAACCAATGACATCAGCACACTGGCCAGTGTCAGCCAGATTGACTTCGATGGCATTATTCTCAAAGTAAACCAGTTGACCGATCAGGTGGATAATCTGCAATTGGCCGATATGAACACCGATGACGCGCCAATGGATGAACACAGTTCTGAGCTCTCCGCTTCGCTGAATGAATGGCGTCAAAATCTGACTAAAAGCTGGAACAACTTTCTGGCCGATTTCATTACTATTCGTCGCCGGGACAGTACAGCAGAACCGCTATTAGCGCCCAGTCAGGATGTTTACCTGCGTGAAAATATCCGTTCTCGCCTATTGGTTGCAGCTCAAGCCATTCCACGCCATCAGAACGAGGTGTACAAACAATCACTGGAAACGGCGGCAACATGGGTAAGAGCGTATTTTGACACAACCGATCCCACGACCCAGGCGTTTCTCGATCAGTTGGATGAACTGAGTCAACAATCGATATCAATGGACGTGCCTGCTGAATTGCAAAGCCAGCCGCTACTGGAAAAACTCATGCAGACAAGAGTTCGCAACTTACTGGCTCAGACGCCAGCGCCCCAACAGGAGGGTTGAATATGCTGAGAGTCTTGTTGCTATTTCTGATTCTGGTTGCCGGTGTCGTGCTCGGCCCGATGATGGCGGGTCACCAGGGTTACGTATTCATCCAGACAAGCAACCACAACATTAGAACCAGCGTGACAGGATTGGTCATTATGCTGGTCCTGTTGTTCATTGCTTTACGGGTTATCGAATCCATTATCCGTCGGATTTTCCGTACCGGAGCCCGGACGCATGGCTGGTTCCTTGGCCGCAAACGTAGCCGCGCCAAAAAACAAACCAAAGCCGCATTGCTAAAACTGGCGGAAGGCGATTACTTACAGGTCGAGAAATTGCTGACCCGCAATGCCGATCATGCAGAACAACCCGTGGTTAACTATCTCCTGGCGGCGGAAGCCGCTCAGCAACGTGGCGATGAATTCCGTACCAAACAATATCTGGAACGGGCTGCTGAAATCGCCGATACCGATCAGCTACCGGTAGATATCACGCGAGTGCGTATCCAATTGGCTCGCAATGAGGATCACGCTGCACGCCACGGCGTTGATCGCCTGCTGGAAGTCGCGCCGCGCCATCCTGAGGTTTTGCGTCTGGCTGAGCAGGCATTTTTGCGAACTCACGCCTACAGTGCGCTGCTGGACATCCTGCCTGCGATGCGCAAATTGCCCACTAATAATGAGGAGCACGTGCAGGCGCTGCAACAGCAAGCCTATATTGGTCTGATGAATCAGGCCATGTCAGATGGCGGTAGCGAAGGCTTAAAACAATGGTGGAACAACCAAAGCCGTAAAATTCGCACTGAGGTGCCTGTACAGGTGGCCATGGTTGAGCATTTGATTGAGTGTGACGATCACGATACCGCGCAGAAAATCATTCTCGATGGGCTCAAGCGCCAATACGATGAACGTCTGATATTACTCATGCCACGGCTAAAAACGGGTAATCCCGATCAGCTTGAGAAAATGCTGCATCAGCAAATCAAGCAGCAGGGAGCCACGCCATTGCTGAATAGTACGCTGGGTCAATTACTGATGAAACATGGCGAATGGCAGCAGGCTAGCGATGCTTTCCGTGCAGCATTGGAACAACGTCCCGACGCTTATGACTACGCATGGCGAGCCGATGCGCTGGATCGACTTCGTTTACCCGAGGATGCCGCGCAAATGCGCAGAGAAGGTTTGTTGCTTACCTTGCAACAACCATCGGAGTAAACCGCTCGGGGCTCCAATCGGAGTCCCGAGGTTAATATCCCACCGCCACCATCGTCATATTCAAACTACAGACCATATTCAAACAACAGACCAAAAAAAACGCTTACCGATAAACGGTAAGCGTTGAAAATATCAGGTCTATAAGACAATAGTCTGGTGCCTCACTCAACGTTATGTCCGAAAAGGCCCGATGAAGATAATCAAACCTTCATCTGGAGTTGGACGATAGGCACCTCAAAATGGCTCTGCGTCATTCCCAGGATTATGAAGCCGAAGCAAACATAGGAGGTGGAATGAGCATCTACAACTGAATTTAAGCACGAATCATGCCAAAATACAAATTCCAGATATCGCTGCCACTTAAAATCCGCTAACAATTTAATAATTAATGACTTTTTAATTCATTAAAGACTATCTTATCGCCATGTTTTACCCATCAAAAACGAGAGGTTACTCACAAAAAATGTCGTGATTAAGAGACGAATTATACGAATAAAAAATATAACGTTATTTATCAAATAATTAAACGTCTCCATTTTGAGACAAAATAAATGGCAACTGTCTTCAAATCCCAACAGAAATATCAATCCGTCCTTTTGTCCCTCATCACCACAGGCATGAATCAGATTTTTCTTAACATTTCTTTTTTAGAACGGTTGTACCCAATGTCCCGAAGCGACTTCATCATATTGCACAAGCGGTATCACGGCATTTGGCGGATAGATTGGGCTAACAATCTCAGTATTATCAATCGTGCCCATCATCTGCCGCCGAGTAGGATCGGGAATCGGCACGGCGGCCATCAAACGGCGAGTATAAGGGTGCTGTGGTCGGTTAAAAATGGCTTCACGCGAACCTGTCTCGACAATCTGCCCACGATACATCACGGCGACCCGATGGCTAAAACGCTCGACGACGGCCATATCATGTGAAATAAACAGGTAGGCCAACCCCAGTTTCTCCTGTAGATCGAGTAACAGATTGATTATCTGCGATTTCACTGACGCATCCAACGCCGATACTGACTCATCGGCGATCAACAGCGCTGGTTGCAGGATCAACGCTCGTGCGATACAGATACGCTGCCGCTGCCCCCCCGAAAACTCATGCGGATAACGGCTAGCCATGGCCTCGTTTAAACCGACCAGCGTCAGTAGTTCAGCCACTCGTGCTCGCGCCTGACGTTTGTCGCCCAACCGATGCACCAAAAACGGCTCGGCGATCGCATCACCCACCGTCATACGACTATTCAGACTGGCATAGGGGTCCTGAAAGACCATTTGCACCGATTTACGCCAATCGGCCAGCTGTTTCTTTCCACCAACTAACGCCGGATGTCCATTCAACCATACCTTTCCGGCAGTGGGCGTCACCAACCCCATCAGCGTCCGACCGATCGTCGATTTACCACAGCCTGATTCACCGACTAACGCCAACGTCTCCCCCGCACGTAACTGGAAAGATACCTGTTCCACGGCATGTACCCTTCCCACCAAACGGGAAAAAAAACCACGTCGAATCGCGAAACGCGTCGTCAGATTTTGCACCTCCAGCAGCGGGGGTCGATCGAAAACCACAGTCGAAGCGCTGGGTTCTACCGTCGCAATCTGTCCATTTTCCGGATTCACCGCTGGGTAACGCAGTGGCTGCGCAATGCCATCCATTTGCCCAGGCAATGGCACAGCAGCCAACAACGCTCGCGTATAGACATGTTCTGGCGTCGTGAACAGTTGCGACGTCTGATTAAACTCGACACTGCGTCCCCCTTTCATCACCAGGGTGCGATCGGCGATTTCGGCCACCACCCCCATATCATGAGTAATAAACAGGACGGCCATCCCCTCTTCGCGTTGCAGCGTTTTCAGCAGGGACAGAATCTGAGCCTGAATCGTGACATCCAACGCGGTCGTGGGTTCGTCGGCAATCAGCAGCTTAGGCTGTCCGGCTAATGCCAACGCAATCATGACGCGCTGGCGCATACCGCCGGAAAGCTGGTGAGGATATTCATGAAAACGGGCATCAGCCGCGGGGATACGCACCTTTTTCAGCAGTTGTATCGCTTCCAACTGGGCTTCTCGCCGAGATAAAGGGCGATGTAACAGCAAAGCCTCGACTAATTGGAAACCAATGGTAAAAACAGGATTCAAACAAGGTTCCTGAAACACCATCGCAATGTCACTGCCGCGAATTTGCCGCATCTGATCCGCATCCAGTGCCAGCAGTGACCGTTCGCCAAGGCGGATTGTTCCGCGGATCCGCGTCCTGTCCGGCGGTAGCAGTTGCATAATCGCCAACGCGGTTACGCTCTTGCCCGACCCCGACTCTCCAACCACCGCCACGGTTTCCTGTGCGCCGATATCAAACGACACCTGGTGTACAATAGGCAGCCAGTGGCCATCCTTACGAAAAGCGACGTCCAGATTGTTAACTGACAACACGGGCTGCATACATGGCCTCATTACGATGAAATAACACAATCAATCATTAACGGCTGCGGGGATTAAGCACATCACGTAACCGATCGCCGACCAAATTAATCGCGGCAATCACAATCAGCAGCGCAATGCCAGGGTAGAAACAAATCCAGTATTGCCCCGCCAACATGTACTGATAACCGCTGGCAATCAGTAGACCCAGACTGGGTTCAGTAATCGGCACACCCAGCCCCAGAAAAGACAGCGTCGCCTCCAATGCAATCGCACGCGCCACTTGCACAGTGGCAATCACAATCAGCGGCGGCAGACAATTTGGCAACAAATGACGAAATAAAATGCGACCAAAAGGAATGCCCAAGCAGGCTACTGCGTCAATGTACTCTTTACGGCTTTCCGCCAGCGCGGTGCTACGGGCTGCTCGAGCGTAGGTTGCCCATTCGACAATCACCAACGCCAGCACCACGTTAACCACGCTCTTACCCAGAAAGGCCAATAGAATCAACGCGACCAGAATAGAAGGAAACGAGAGTTGCAGATCCACCAACCGCATAATCGCGTTTTCTGTGCGCCCCCCCATCCTTGCAGCCAGCAGGCCCAGCGTCACACCCAGCGACGCGGCAGCGAATGCAGACAAGACGCCGACACCAAGAGAAATACGCAATCCATATAAGATCGCCGATAGCATATCCCGGCCTTGATCATCAGAACCTAGCCTGAAGGTAAATCCCTCTGACGTCACGCTACCGGGCGGTAGCTGCCCGTTCATGATATCAAGCTGCATCAAATCGTAAGGATTCTGGGGAACCAGCCATGGCGCCAACAGCGCCAGCATAACCAACAGCAGCAATACCGCCAGTCCGAAAACCGCCAACGAGGATGCCGAGTAATGTTGCCAGAATCGACGCAAGCCGCTACGTCGCCCCCGACTGGTTTGCTGTTCATTCCGCAATGCGTCAACCATCAGGATTTCCCCTGTTCTCTCAGCCGCACACGCGGATCTAATAGGGTATAGACAATATCCACGACCAGATTAATCCCCACAAATAGCAGCACAATCATCATCAGATAGGCGACGATTACCGGACGATCGAGCACATTGATACTATCAATAATCAGTTTGCCCATTCCCGGCCAGGCAAAAATGGTCTCCGTCACAACAGAGAATGCGATCACCGAACCAAACTCCATCCCTATGACTGTCACCAACGGAATCAAAATATTCTTCATCACATGCACCGCAACAATGCGCCAATAGGGTAATCCCTTCGCCTGCGCCAGACGGATATAATCCTGCGGCAACACTTCTTGTACACCTGCTCGCGTCAGGCGTAACAACAGCGCAGCTTTAAACAGCGCCAGATTGAACGCGGGCAATAGCAGATGTTGTAATCCGTCCAATGTCAAAAATGACCAGGAGGCTCCGAAGAGTTGTACTGTTTCACCTCGCCCACCGCTGGGCAGCCAACCCAGCCAGACAGAAAACAGCATGATCAGCATCAGACCGACCCAAAAAGTGGGCAGCGAAAATCCCAGAATACTGCCTGCCATAATGGCTTTAGCGAGCTTACTATCTGGCTTCAAACCAGCGTACAGCCCGAGCGGAATTGCAATCACCACCGCCAGCAGCATCGCGCATACCGCCAGTTCCAATGTCGCGGGCAGACGCTGCCAGATGACCTGTAATGCTGGCAGATTGAAAACATAGCTAGTACCTGCATCGCCATGCAGCAACCCTCTGACAAAGAACAGGTATTGTTGCAGCAGTGGTTTATCCAGCCCTAAATCGCGGATCAAACGCTGACGATCGTGTTGGTCGGCGTCCGCTGGCAACAAAATATCCACCGGATTACCGATCACATGCAGCGCGGCAAAGACGATAACCGTCATCGCCAACACCACCAACAGCGCTTGAAAAATACGTTGTAGTAATGAATTAAGCATTTTTACGCGTCTCCGCTCGGCGACACTGAGCCAGCGTTCTGGCGTGAAAACAGGGAGATATCCCCTAAATCTGTCTTGAAGTATGACGGGCACCACCGTGGGCTATTTGCCGCACAACCGAAAGTGAGACGAGTGAAAAATCGCCCGCAACGCTTGGCCGCACAGCAAATAATACATTTGTATACCATCAATAAAACGATTCTATTGGTGGTATACAGACACGACAAATATAAAAACCAGATAAGCTATGCCCGTTTTCTGCTTAACGCATCGAAAGGCTTAGCCGTAGCGACTTGAGTGGATGAAGGGAAATGGCGTTGACTGCTTAAAAATCCCGTTGGCTCAAAATCCCCAGACGAGCGCGATAACCATTTCTGATGTGTTGACAGGCAGCCTCCTGCGCCGCATCTCGATCGCGCCGCGCCAGTGCGTCAACGATCAGTTGATGCTCCTTTTTAGCTTCGGTGCGCCGCTCCGATAAATCATAAGTGGTGCCACGTAACAGCGATAAATGAATGCGCAGATTATCCAGCATTTCATTCAGGTAAGGATTGTGCGTCGCACGATAAATTTGTCGATGAAACAGTCGGTTGTGATCGTGCAGTTGCTTACTGTCAACGATATGCTGCTCCGCGTTGACCATCTCCTGTAACAAGCCGATCTCTTCCTCAGAGGCCGATGTCACAGCAAGTTCAATTGCCAGACGCTCTAACCCTTCACGCACGGCAAACAGTTGGCGCAATCGTTCGTAACTGATTTGCGCAATCATCAGGCCACGCTGCGGCCCCGGTTCTACCAGCCCCAATGTTTCCAACCGGTGTAATGCTTCACGAATCGGCGTGCGGCTTAAGCCAAACTGCTTCGCCAACCGGGCTTCCTGTAAACGTTCCCCCGGCAATAATTCTCCTCTTTCGATAGCGGCTATCAGGGTATCAAACGGCGACAAAGCGGCCTCACGATCGGTCAATTTTAAGTTCATAATCCATCAATCAATGATTTAACAATATAATCAGGCGTACACCAAAGCAGGCCATAGAACCAACCAATCCAACAGAATGGTTCAAATACCGGGATGACTGACGCCAGTGAGGTGAAAACATTTCAAGTTTGCCCGACATCGCGCCGTTGGCAATATCCTGTAATGCTTATTTTGTTCTTAACTTAGCTAAAAAGCATCTTTGCGCAGGCAATTTCTGTTGTTATTCTGCGTTATCTACAACGGTATACAATTGAATGCAAAAAGCGACCACGCGTGTTCTCTGGCATTGAAGCTATCTTCATCGTTAACGTCATCGCGTTTTCGCGTAAGGAGTCACTACGATGACCACCACCACTACCCCCGCCTCTTCTCGCGGAGAACAGCTTAGCCATTTTATCAGCCATGCTTCCCAGCTTGCCATTCCAGATTCGGTTCTACACGAAGCCAAACGAGCTCTGATTGATTATCTTGGTGTCGCACTGGGCGCAGCCAACGATGGTGCCGTACAGGCGGTACGTCAGATGGCTAAGCGCTGGAATTCACAAGGCGATGCACAAATCTTTCTTGACGGAAAAACCACGCCAGCCCTGGCCGCACTGATTAATGCCACCATGGCGCACGCCGCCGACTACGATGACACCCATCCGGCTGGAGCCGGGCACCCAAGTGGCCCTTGCTGGTCTACCGCATTGGCGATGGCACAGGCTTACCAGGCCGATGAGCGCTCAACATTGATCGCCTTTATTATCGGCTTTGAGGTGATGGCGAAGCTGGGGGGAGGCTGGGTTCCCGGTGTGGGGCGAAACTTACAACGACGCGGTTTTCACCCCACCTCGGTAGTGGGTCGTGCAGGTGCCGCAGCCGTTGCAGCATCCATCCTCAAATTAACGCCAGAACAGATTGCCAACGCACTCGGCGCAGCTGCCACCATGATGGGCGGCCTCCAGAAATCATCCGGTACACACGGCAAGCCCTTCCACGCAGGTAAAGCTGCAATGGACGGTATCATGGCTGCCGAACTGGCTGCCGAAGGTTTTACCGCCGCGCACCACTTTTATGAAGCGGACGGCTGGGTAAAAATCTTTATTCAGGACGGTAGTGCAGACATTCCTCCGCTGGATTTCGGCCATACTTGGGAATTACTGACTAACGGCTACAAACTCTACGCCAGCTGTCGCGGCACCCACGCCTCAATAGAAGCCGCTCGTAGCTTATACCCACGTCTCAAGGGTCGGAAGATCAAACGGATCCATGCCAAAGTACACCCGATGGGGATGGTTAACGCTGGCATTCCCAATCCCAAAACGCCATTAGAAAGCAAATTCAGTATCCCTCATTGCATCACGCTGGCCCTGAGTGGTTATGCATTAACCGATACCGATTTCACCCAGCAAACTGTTGACGATCCGCTTCCGCGCCAACTATTGCCACTGTTAGAGATCGATGCCATCGAGGGCCAGTCGGCCAGTTCCGCCTTTATTGATATCTGGCTAGAAGACGGTGAACAGTTGCATGGTGAAACACTGGTCTACCGTGGACATGCTCAAAATCCGCTTACCGAAGCGGAGCTGCGCGCAAAATTTGATACGCTGACGATCCCTGTATTAGGCGCAGTCAACAGCGACAAACTCTATCAGGCCGCCGCCAATTTTGAGCAACCGGGCTCGCTCGCGATCATCACAGAACTTCTGGCCGGACGGACGTAAGCCATCGTCAACAGCCTAAACACGATAGTCTGGTTAGTATCCGCTAACCAGACTTTACTCCCTTGCTTGTATAGAGAATTCGTTTCATGACTATTGCCCGTCAATTCGCTCATAACCTGCTGGCATTTTCCCGCCAGACCTTTCCTTCCGATGCGCTGGCCCAAGCTCGAACCGCAATCATTGATACCCTGGGGGTAACACTGGCTGGTGGAATACAAGACGGCGCAGAAAAGCTTCGTGCGGTTATTGTCCCCTCAGCGGCAACAGGAAACAGTCGGGTATTCGGCACCGAGCTACGCCTCAATGCACTTGATGCTGCCCTATTGAATGGAACATCCGCACATTTACTGGATTTCGATGATTCCAACTCCTGGCTACACGGCCATATTTCCGTCGTCGTTCTGCCTGCGTTACTGGCGCTGGCGGATGAGCATCAATCCAGCGGTGAGGAGATTTTACGCGCTTATTTGTCCGGTTATGAAACCGCCGTTCGCATGGGACAAACCGTGAGTCCCTTTCAGTATCGTCACGGCTGGCACCCGACCACCTCGGTTGGCATTTTTGCTGGCGTCGCGGCCTGTGCAGTGCTGCTCAATCTCAACGAAGAGCAGACGGCAACCGCATTATCGATTACCGCGTCTCTGGCCTCGGGCATTAAGTCCAATTTTGGCAGCCAAACCAAATCACTGGCGGTCGGCCATGCCAACCGTAGCGCAGTCATGGCCGTATTGCTGGCGCGTCAGGGATATACCGCCGGACAAACGGCGTTCGAACATCATCATGGTTATTTCAACGTCTACAACCGTGAACCGGAAAATTATGATGCGACGCCACTGACTACACCGTGGGATGCGCCTTCCCATATCCTCGATCCAGTCAAAGGCAACAACTTTAAATATTTCCCTTGCTGCTACGCGATCCTCTCACCACTGGATGGCCTGTTGGCGCTACGTGAACAAACCAAACTCCCCGCTGATCAGATCGAACGTATTCAGGTTGCCGTACACCCGATCCGTTTCCCACATATCAATATACCGCGGCCCAATATCCCGTTGGCTGGGAAGTTCAGCCTACATTACTGTATTGCTCGCGCCTGGGTCAGCGGCCAGTTAACGCTGGACGACTTTATTGACGATGTGATATTTAACGATCCGGTCACCAATGCGCTGATGGCAAAAGTAGAACTGATCTGCCACGATGAGAGCACGACACACACGGCACAAGTCACCGTCGTCAGTCAGGATGGTCAACAGATTACCCGCCACGTCGCCGGAGCATTAGGTTCCAGCGCGGACAACCCTCTGCCGGAAAATCTGATCGAGCAGAAGTTCCTCGATTGCGCCAGCCAAGTGTTGTCCCCGACTGCGGCATCTGCGCTGTATCAACGCTTATTACGGGATGATTTTCTCTAGGCACTGACCGTCAGATAAAAGAGAGAATCGGTACGAGGGGCCACAACAGCCCCTCAGCACCTTTCATCACACAAGTTCCAGGGAAAAATCGCCCCACGTTTATCACGAGATCGCCGACTATGCTCAATTTGATCCCACCAGAAATTTCGCCGCTCTTTGCCGGCATACTGGTGTTTTGTAGTTTCCTCACCTCGGCGCTGACTGCCGCATTAGGATTAGGCGGCGGTGTTACCCTGCTGGCTATCATGGGGTTAGGGATGCCAGTCAGCAGCCTGTTGCCCGTCCACGGCATTGTGCAACTCGGTTCAAATTTGAGCCGAACGCTGATTCAACGCCTGTACGTTGTATGGCCGCTGGTTCTGTGGTTTTTTATCGGTAGCGTAGTGGGGATCGCCCTTGGCGCACCGGTCGCGGCATGGATACCGGACAGCATTGCGAAAATCGCACTGGCGCTGTTTATTCTGTGGTCAGTGTTTCGCCGACGTGGCCCCGCGAAAAAAGTGAATCGACTTTATTTCATTTTCGGCGGTGCCATCACCAGCCTCGGCACCATGATTGTTGGCGCGACGGGGCCATTGGTTGCCGGGTTGATCAGTTCACAAGGCATCACCAAACAGCCGTTAATCGCCACACACGCGACCTGCATGGTGCTACAACATAGCCTGAAAATTCTTGCGTTTGGTCTGATGGGGTTTGCCTATGCCAGTTGGTTGCCCATGTTGATCGCCATGATTGCCAGTGGCGTACTGGGCACTGTGCTCGGTACCCGACTGTTAGATAACCTGCCGGAAAAGTTATTCCGTACCGCTTTTCGTCTGACGATGGCGTTTCTTAGTGCGCAGTTAATCTGGCAGGGCATCACCGGACTCTTGTCTTAACCCGCGACACCGCGCCCGATACGCTATGTTCGGGCGCAGTGCAAATCAGTACCAGAACAAGTTTAGCCTTGCGTGCGACGCAATAATCGCGTCGCAGCAGCATCCACCTGATGATGCGCATCCAAAACCACATGATAGACCTGACGCGCCGCCGCCGGGCTGACATACCCCGCCAACACATCCTCTGCTACACGTTGCGGGTCGCGCTCAGTCGCATCGCCATAACCTCCCCCACCGGGCATATCAATCACGACCCGATCGTCGGCGGGGATCGGCTGCATCCCTTTTGCCTTCAACACCGAACCAGAAGCCAGCGCCACGCGGCCCGTCATACCACTAGCGCCGCCTGCATAGCCTCTGGCTGGGTGATCGACCCGATCAAAACGCGCATACAGCGTTAGCGGAACCGGATAGCGATTACCAATAATCATGGTTTGACCTAATCCACCGCGAAATCGTCCGGCACCGCCGGAGTCCTGACGCAGCGATTTTTCCCAAACCACAACAGAAGTCATCGCCTCAGTAATTTCAACCGGTACGTTACGTACGCCAGAAGGAAACGGCGTCGCCGACAGGCCATCCAACGTCGGACGCGCACCCGCACCGCCGCTGTGGAAACTGGTGACCATAAACGCCGGGTGATGCTCACTGCCAGCGGCGGCTAAACGCACATTCCACAAACTGCCCGTGCTTTCCGCTGGCGCACGGTCAGGTAACGCCTGCTGGAAACAGCCAAAAATCAGATCGGGCAAAAACATGCCAATCAGCGAACGCGCCACTACCGGACGCGGGAAAGCGGCGTTGGCAATACAGTCTTCAGGTGCCGTCAGGGTGATACAACTCAGCGTTGCAGCATTATTCGGCAACGCGGGCGCAATCAGGCTCTTCACACCAAACGCCGCATAGGCCTCGGTATAACACAACGGGCAGTTAATACCGTAAATCGATGGCCCCGATGTACCGGTCATATCGATCCGTACCCCGGTTTCATCAACGGTGACCGTTGCCACCAGATCTACCGGTTTTTCATAGCCGTCGATACGGATAGCGTTACGCCATGAACCGCGCGGCAGTGACGCGATGGCTTCCATCATCGCCTGTTTGCTATGCGCCAAAATCTCGTTGCCGACAGCATCGATATCTTCTAATCGATATTCATCCATGATTTTCTGTAAGCGCCGTCCGCCAATATCGTTACAGGCCATCAGTGCGAACACATCGCCTTCCACCTGAACAGGCTCGCGCACATTGGCTCGGATAATTTGCAGCAGGCTTTCGTTTACCCGGCCACGCTCCGCCAGTTTCATGATGGGAATAAACAATCCTTCGCCGTACACCTGTTTCGATTCTGGCGACGGCCCATTACCGCCAATATCCACCACATGGGTAGTACAGGCGAACAACGCCACCACCCGCGCCTGACGGAACACGGGCGTAACCACCGTGATATCGGAGAGGTGTCCGGTTGCTTTCCACGGATTATTGGTGATCAACACATCCCCTTCCGCCAGCGTCGCTAACGGATAATCCGCCAGAAAGTGACGGACTGAACGAGCCATCGAGTTAATATGGCCCGGTGTGCCGGTTACCGCCTGAGCCAGCATGTCTCCCTGCGGTGAAAAAATGCCAGCAGAAACATCCCCCGCTTCACGCGTTGAAGTGCTGAATCCTGCGCGGATCAGGCTGCGGGCCTGCTCTTCTACGGCAGCAATCAAACGACTCCAGATAATCTGTAACTGAATGGACGCGGTAGCCTGACTCATACATGTTCCTCCCAGGTCAGAATAATTTGTTGCAGCGTATTTACCGTCGCGTTGAACCCAACAGGCACCAGCGTATTGGTTTCCGCCTCCGCGATAATGGCTGGCCCCGCGATCGACATCCCTGGCTGCAAGGTATTCCGATGATAGATAGCGGCGACCGACTGACGCATTAGTGCCAAATCGATCAAGGGTTGATGTCCGACAGCGGTCGGTGTTGCCGTCGGTGTGGGAAGATCGGATGGGGGTAAAGCGGCGTCTATCACTTCCGATAAACGCAGCGTCCAGGTCAGGCACTCAATCTCCATGCCAGGAATAATGCGGCCAAAGTGGCGAATATATTCCTCTTCAAAACGCTGGCGCAGCAAACCCGTGTCCTCAGCCTGAAACGATTTTTCGGGTAGCACGACCGCAATTTCATGCCCCTGCCCGCGATAACGCATATAAACAGTTCGTGTTTCCTGCACCGGGCGTTCCGGTGCCAATGCCAGATATACCGTTGCTTCTGCTTCATGGCGCAGATCAGTGAAAATCTGGTTGACCCCGGCCGCATCGAATCCATTCAACGCCATAAGGTGCGTGCGCACGACTTCGCTGGCCACCGGCGCCAGCAAAAAGCCGTGTGCCGACCCCACCCCCGCCCCTTTCGGGATCACAACCCGACGTATCCCCAGTTTCTGAGCGATACGCGCGGCATGCAGCGGAGCGGCACCGCCAAACGCAATCATGGTACGCCCTTCCAACTGCGCACCGCAGTCGGTGGCATGTACGCTGGCGGCGTTAGCCATGTTTTCATCCACCACTTCCACCATTGCCATCGCGGCAATTTCGCCATTCTCGTCCTGCTCATCCGAAACGTGCTGCCGCAAAGCCGCTATTGCACGATCCTTATTCAACGCGATCTTACCGTCGGCGAATAACGCCGGATCGATTTTCCCCAAGACCAGATCGGCATCGGTCACCGCCGGGCGTGTTCCACCACGATCGTAGCTGGCCGGACCCGGTTCAGATCCGCAACTTTCCGGACCAACCGCCACCCGATGCAACGCATCACGGTAGCCGATCGACCCACCGCCCGCGCCGATCTCAACCATATCGATCACCGGAATACGTAGCGGCATACCGCTCCCTTTTAAGAAACGATAGGCGCGTGCAACTTCCAGTTCTCGCCCATATTGCGGTTGACCGTCGTCAATCAAAACCAGTTTGGCCGTTGTCCCTCCCATATCGAAAGCAATGGCCTGCGCAATATTGAGTTGCCGCGCCACATGCGCCGCCAGTACCGCACCGCCAGCCGGACCAGACTCCACCAGCATGACCGGAAAGGCACAGGCTTGCTCCAGCGTGGTCAAACCGCCGCTGGACATCATTAGCATAATCTCCCCACCAATCCCCAGCCGGGCCACACCTTGCGCCAATCGATGTAAATAACTGTCCATAATCGGCTGCACATACGCATTGGCGCAGGCGGTAGATATCCGTTCATATTCCCGGATTTCAGGGCAAACCTGGTGAGATAACGTAATTTTCAGATGGGGCAACGCCTGCTGTAACAGTTCGCCTGCTCGTTGTTCATGACGACCATTGGCGTAGCTATGCAGGAAACCAATCGCAACGGCATCAATACGTTGTTCAATCAGTTGCGGGATCAGATCTCGAACAGACTGTTCATCCAGCGGCAATAGTTCGCTACCATCCGCCGCCAGACGTTCTCGCACTTCCAGCCGTAAATGGCGCGGCACCAACGCGGCGGGACGTTGCATATACAAGTCGGACACCTCAAAACGGTGCTCGTGTGCAATCTCCAGCGTATCGCGAAAACCTGCCGTGGTAATCAGCGCCACTCTGGCACCTTTGCGTTCAATTAGCGCATTCGTGGCTAGCGTTGTGCCATGAATAACCAAGCGCACCGCTTGTGCCGCTACCCCGGTTTGCTTAAGCAAGTCAGCCATTCCGTCCAACACCGCCCGTTCCGGTGCCTGATGTGTCGTAAGATATTTGGCTGACGTTACCGTGCCGTCGCTCTGTTCCAATACAATGTCGGTGAACGTGCCACCGATATCGACGGCAAATCGTGTACCTTTGTTTAACATGGCCCTGCCTTGTCGTTATCGTGATCGGGTGATGGATGTGTAAATAAAAAGGGGATCGAACAACCGCTATTCGCTGTCCAATATTGCCAACGCTATCCGCGTCAAGGCGGCGACGCCGCTGACAATACAGCCTTCATCAGGCTGATAATCCGACGTATGCACGCGGTCGTTTCGACCCGGCTGCGATGAGCCAACGTGTAATCGAAACCCTGGGACGCGCTCGGACAACAGTGCAAAATCTTCTCCCCCCATACCGGGCGATACAGGATCAATGACCGCACCAAACTGCGCACGTACCGCCCGATCGGCTAATGCGGTCAGCCCGATGTCATTGACTGCGGCGGGAACACCTTGCTGATAATCCAGTCGACAGGTAACCCGATGGCTTTGTTCCAACGCCAGACACAGGCGACGCAGCGTTTGCGCCGCTTGCTGTCGCGCCGTTTCACTACGCGCACGGACAGTACCCTGCAAACGTGCCTGACCTGGAATAATATTTGCCGCGTGACCAGACTGAAACGATCCCAACGCCACGGCGCAAGCATCCAGCGGATCGATCTCATTACCGACAATCGCTTGAATCTGCATCACCAACTGCGCCCCCGCGACTAACGCGCTACGCGCCTGAAAAGGCCGGGCTGAATGGCCGTCTTCACCTTCGATCACGATCTCAAATCGATCCGACGATGCCGTCGTCGCGCCAGCCATTACCCCAAAGCGCCCCACGTCCAGAGACGGACGATTATGAAACCCCAGAACATAATCCACTTGCGCCAAGACACCATCGGCAATCATCGCCGCAGCGCCTTGAAAGGTTTCCTCTGCTGGCTGAAACATCAACCGAACCCGCCCTTTCAACAACGATGCACGTTGATGCAATAACATGCCGACCCCAAGCAGAGTGGCACAGTGCAGATCGTGCCCACAGGCATGCATCAGCCCCGGTCGCTCACTGCGCCAGGCGAGTTCATTGATTTCCTGAATCGGTAACGCATCCATATCCGCGCGAACCAGCAGCGTTTTCCCCTCCTGACCGCCATCAATATCGACAACAAGCCCTGTCTTGCCGATACCGCCGCGAACCGTCATGCCACGATCGCGTAGCGCATTGGCAATCAGTTGCGCGGTTTGCACCTCGTCAAATGCCAGTTCGGGGTAGCGATGCAGTTCCCGTCGTAGGGCAATTAACTGTGGTTGCAATGTCAGTGCGGCGGTCATCAGAGATTGCGCCAACGCGTCGGGTTGCCATTCCGCTCCCGCCGCGCTTGGTCTGTCAGGTGACACTTCCTGAAAAGACATTTATTTCATCACCTTATATCGTCATTTCAGTCGCCAGAGTTCGTTCATCCGTTCGCCCTGGGTAGGTTACCGGCTGACGTAGCGCCCAAACGTTAATCGGGTAATAGAGCGGAATAATGGCCACATCGTCGATAGCCAAATCGGTTGCCTGCGCAAACAATGCCTGACGTTTGGTGTCATCAAGGGTCACCAACCCTTGTTCCAGCAATTCGTCAACCTGCTTATTGCTGTAGCGAACACGGTTAGTCGCACCGAAACCACGCGTTTTATCGTAACTATGCAGTACTGATTTCAACGCCGGAGAGGCCTCGCCGGTACCCCCCCCAAAACCAACCAGGAAGAAGCTGAATTCACTGCCTTCACTACCACCGGAAACCCGTTTATAAAAAATGCTGCTGGGCATGGCATCAACCTGAACTGAGATACCAATACGTGTCAGCATCTGTGCTACTGCCTGTACAACGGCGGCATCACGAATGAAACGATCGTTCGGCGCATGCAATGTTATTTGGAAACCATTTTGGAAACCAGCATCGCTGAGTAATTGTTTGGCTTGTGCCACGTCAGCCAGTCTCAACGGCAGGTTAGGGCTATGGCCAAAAATTCCCGGTGGAACGAGTTGTGTCGCGGGCTGCCCGTTGTCTTCCAGAATGCGTGTGGCGATAGCCGCTTTATCAATCGCGAGCGAAAATGCCTGACGGACGCGCCGATCAAGAAATGGATTAGGAATCTCGCTACCATCTTTGGCACGAATAAACGGTGACACCGCGCGTGACTGATCGAGGCTCAAGAAAATGGCACGATTGGTGACGCTACGCGTTAACGCAATGCCGGCGGTTTTACTCAGACGAGCCAGATCCGTCGGCGGAACATTGTCAATCACATCCACATCACCAGACAGCAGTGCCGCAACCCGAGCGCCCGCCGCCGGGATCGGACGGATAATCACTCGCCGCCAGGCTGGCTTTGCTCCCCAATACTGCTCATTGCGCTCCAACACTACCCGATTACCCGGAATAGATTCCACCAATCGGTACGGCCCGGTTCCGACCACCGCTTTACCGCTGTTGTAATCGGCGCTGGTCGCACCGTTACCCACCCGATGGGAAATAATCGACACCGTACTTAGCTCATTAGGGACGATAGGGTTAGGTGCCTTCGTGCGGATACGAATCTGACGATCGTTGATTTTTTCCACCGTTTTATCACCCAGATAAGCCCGCATGGAAAAAGGCGCACCCGGCACATTTTGCGCACGCTCATAGGTGAAAAGCACATCGTCGGCCGTGAACAAATCACCATTGTGGAAATGAACATCAGGACGGAGATCAAACTCCCAGGTCAAATCATCAATGGCTCGCCAGGCGGTTGCCAGACCAGGCTGTGGATTTTGCTGTGCATCGGGATACACCAGTCGATCGAACAGATGGGTCGAGAGCGAGGCATTCGCACTGACGGTATGCCAGTGCGGATCTAACGATGAGGGCTCGGTACTGAAAGCCAGCGTTAATGTTCCATCCCGCTGTGCCGCCCACGCCGAACCAGGAAAAATGGCACCGAGTGGTAATAATGTTGACGTCGCCAGTGCAGCCATTCCGCCAATAAACGTTCTTCTTTTGATATTCATAATAGGATTACCCCGGTTTGCTAAGAGCCTAACGAAAAAAAATAACAGCTATCGCCCGCTAAAAATAAATAGGGTCTGAGACAGATATTAGGTAGAAATTTAATCCCGCATAAAGCATAAAAAAAAGAAAAGCAAAGCTATTTTTTAGATAAAGATATATTTGAGAAGATCAATAAAAACGAAAATAATAAAAAAAACGTACCAAAATAAGACGCCACGATAAAAATCAGTGGCGAAAAAATGTGCGATAAAAAGACAAGCGACATCTGTAGCTAACGTCCCTACTGACATATATCCATTATTCTTCTTTACATAGTCAAATTTGCTATTTGTCATTTCATCCCAAGACTGAGAACATTGGTATACAAAGGAACACATAAAATAAAAACACTTATTTTACAGTACATTAAACAGAAATAGCCTGCTATAAGGACTTTTCATGCTGAAAAAATCATTTGTCGGGGCCATCGTCATACTCATGGCGTTAGGGAATGCCATACTGCCCGCACATGCGGAAACGGCGGCTTCTGGCCATGGCGAAACGCTGAAGAAAATCAAGGCCAGAGGGGAGCTCATCTGTGGTGTCCACCCTGCGCGGCATGGATTTTCCTCAATCGACAGCAAAGGGCAATGGAACGGACTGGATGTGGATTATTGCCGTGCGTTAGCCGCTGCCGTATTTGGCGATGCCAGTAAAGTCCGTTTTGCGGCATTGTCTACTGCGCAGCGTTTCCCGGCGATTCAATCCGGTGAAGTGGATGTTTTATCGCGAAACATCACCGCCGACCTGTCGCGCGATACTTCGCTGGGCCTGAATTTCGCCCCGCCAACCTTTTACACCGGAACCGGGTTTATGGTGCGTGCGAATGCAGGGGTGAAGAAAGTAGAAGATCTTGATGGCGCGACGGTCTGTATCACGCCAGGCAGCAGTACCGAGCGCAACGTGGCACAAATTTTTGCCTCGCGGAAGCTGCATTACACCCCGGTCGTTATCGAAAATAACAAAGAGTATGTCGCCGCTTACTTGTCGGGACGCTGTGATGTCATTGCCCGCGATAAAGTCGCTTTACCCGGCGTTCGGACATTCGATGCGGAAAATCCTTCCGACCATGTGATTTTGCCAGGTATTTACTCGAAAGAGCCGCTGGCGATGGCTGTCCGTCAGGGGGATGATCAGTGGTACGACATCGTCAAATGGGTGGTTTATGCCACTTTCAATGCCGAAGAAATGGAAGTCAGCCAGAAGAATGTCGACGACAAACTGACATCAACCGATCCTGACGTACAGGGATTGCTAGGCGTCACCGGTGATTATGGTCAGAAGCTGGGGCTAGACAACAAGTGGGCTTATCACGTCGTAAAACAGGTGGGTAATTACGGCGATATCTACAACCGTTATTTCGGCCCAGAGACGCCAGCGCCACTCGATCGCGATCTGAATAATCTCTGGACAAAAGGTGGTTTGTTATACGGTTTACCGATCCACTAACCGCTGATAAATAGGCCCGATGGTATTCGGGCAATGTTCCACTGAAAATATCCCCGATGATTGCATTGTCGGGGAAATCATATATTTCAGAGGATGCGTTATTGCCTGAAATCAGACAAAAATTAAGCATGAAATCATCGAAAAAAATAACTACCACATCCTTGTCACGTTTATTTATGACAGAGCCGCTTAGCCGTAACGATATGTTTTCAATACTGCTAAATAAGACGTTTCGATCCTGGTTTTATCAAATCCTACTCGGCTCGCTCATTATTTTATTCAGCTACTGGCTGTATGATAACGTCGTGAATAACCTACGTTCGCAAAATATTGCAACGGGTTTCCGGTTCCTGAACCATACGGCGCAGTTCGCCATCGGCGAAAAACTCATCGATTTTACCCCTCGTGATAGCTACGCACGGGCCGTTATGGTGGGGTTACTCAACACCCTTTATGTCACGCTTTGCGGTATCATTCTCGCCACCGTTCTTGGTTTCGCTGTCGGTATTGCGCGGGTCTCTCGCAACTGGTTACTCGCCAGACTTGCCGGGGGATACATCGAAATCATGCGTAATATTCCGGTCATTCTCCAGGTGATCTTCTGGTCGGTTGTCATCCGCAACCTCCCCTCGCCACGCGAGGCCATTGAGCTGGGCAATCTGGGGTTTCTCACTAATCGCGGATTATTTTTCGTGCAACCCTCCGCACACACGGGCTGGCTGTGGGTTATGCTTGCAGTATGTGCCGCGTTGGTCATCAACCTGATACTCGCACGCGTAGCGCGTTACCTGCGTGAGTACCATGGCCGCACATTACCGATTGGCCGCCTCTCTTTGGCACTGATGATCGGCATTCCCTTGTTGACATGGTGGCTTTCCGGCAGCCCGTCACAGCTCGATCGCCCCGTCCTGAGAGGGTTCAACTTTCAGGGTGGTTTCACCATCAGCCCTGAATTCACCGCGTTGTTATTAGGCATTGCGCTCTATTCATCCGCTTTTATTGCAGAAATTGTACGCGCGGGTATCCAATCCATTCCCAAAGGTCAACTGGAGGCTGCCCGTGCATTGTCATTTTCACCCTGGCATATGATGCGTTACATCGTCATCCCACAGGCTATGCGCGTCATCGTTCCCCCCCTTACCAGTCAATTCGTCAGCTTGTCTAAAAACAGCTCGATTGCGGTCGTTGTGGGGTATCCGGAACTGGCCAATATCAGTAACACGCTGATGAATCAAACGGGTCAGGCGTTGGAGGTGATCGCCATCATGATGGTGGTTTACCTGACCGTCAGTATCGTCACGTCGCTGTTGATGAATATCTTTAACCGCGTTGTTGCGCTCAAAGAGCGTTGAGGTATACGTATGTTAACTCCGGCTTTGCCACTCACCGCCGTTACGCCGAGGCTGCGTACATCCCTATTGTGGTTACGACGCCATTTATTCAGTAGCGTACCGCAAACCTTGCTAACGCTGTTATTGCTGGCGTTCCTGGTAATAATCGGTGAAAAACTGATCCGCTGGGGCGTTATCGATGCCGTCTGGCAGACAAGCAATCCTGATGTTTGCCGGGCGGCCGCAGGTGCCTGCTGGGCCGTCATTACCGAGAAACATCGGCCCATTTTGTTCGGGCTCTACCCTTATGACCAGCACTGGCGTCTGGTGATTGCCATGCTGATTTGGTTTGTGGTACTCGGTTTATCGCTAATGCCGCGATTTTGGCATTCCCGAATCCTGCTCCCCTTGTGGACTGTCGCCGTCATCGTGATAGCGATCTTGATGAGCGGCGGCGTTTTCGGTTTGACTGACGTTCCCTCGACAGAATGGGGCGGGCTACCGCTCACCATCTTATTATTTAGCGGCACCGTGGTCATCGGAATGCCGGTTTCCGTTCTGTTAGCGCTCGGTCGTCGTTCACCCCTGCCGTTTTTACGCGGACTCTCGGTCATTTTCATCGAATGTTTACGTGGCGTACCGCTCATTACCATTCTGTTTGTCGCGGTTAATATTTTTCCGCTGTTCCTGCCGCAGGGAATGGAAATTAATAAACTGGTGCGCATCATCATTGGTATTGCCCTGTTCTTTGCCTGCTATCAGGCGGAGGTGATTCGCGGTGGGTTGCAATCCGTACCACGCGGGCAATATGAGGCCGCAACCGCACTCAACCTGGGATATTGGCATACCACGACCAAGATCATCCTGCCGCAGGCATTGCGCATTTGTTTACCGGCAATGACCAACCATATTATCGCCGCGATGAAAAACACCTCGTTTGTCATCATTATTGGGCTGTTCGATATTCTGACCGCAACAACATCGGTCATGCAGGACCCCTTATGGCGACGCTATTACATTGAAACCTATATTTTTATTTCGGCTATCTATTTACTGTTCGGCTTTTTACTTTCCCGTTATGCGCTGTGGGTAGAAAAGCGTATTGATGCCAGCCGTAACCCTGAAACACATAACCACGGAGCGTTGTCATGAGTAGTTCACTTCCCGCCGAGCCAGTGATTGAAATCAAATCCGTTAGTAAATGGTATGGTGACTTTCAGGTACTCAATAACGTCTCGCTGAATGTGGCAAAAGGAGAGCGTGTCGTAATCTGCGGCCCTTCCGGTTCCGGTAAGTCCACGCTGATTCGCTGCATTAACCGACTGGAAGAACACCATCAGGGGCAAATTTTGGTTAATGGTATTGAGATGAATGACAATCTCAAGAATATCAATCGGATCCGCCTGAGCATTGGCATGCTGTTCCAGCAATTCAACCTGTTCCCCCATCTGAGCGTACTGGATAACCTGATCATCGGCCCGACGTTGGTCAGGCAAATGAAAAAGCAACAAGCAACGGAACTGGCTATGCACTATCTGGAAAAGGTGCATATCGCTAATCAGGCACATAAGTTCCCACTCCAGCTATCGGGAGGACAGCAGCAACGCGTGGCGATCGCGCGTGCCTTATGTATGCAGCCGGAAATTATGCTGTTCGATGAACCCACCTCGGCGCTCGACCCGGAGATGATCAAAGAGGTATTGGATGTCATGCTGGATTTAGCGGAATCAGGGATGACGATGATCGTCGTCACTCATGAAATGGGATTTGCGAAAACCGTCGCCGATAACGTGATTCTGATGGCTGACGGCAGCATTGTTGAATCTGCGCCGCCGCAAACCTTTTTCAATATGCCATCACACCCACGGACCAAACAGTTCCTGGATCAGATACTAAGCCATTAATCTCGACGTGCTGTTGTCTCACGACAACAGCCTGCCATTAATGCGTGTTTAACTTTTTCTCCAACTGCCTTGTGATACGAGAAATCGGGTAGCAGTAATAGAAGAAAAACATCAGCAATACGAAATAGACCAAAATCGTGAAATCAATACGAGCCACGGTATTGCTGGCAATGGTTGCCATATCCACCACATCATGTACCCCAACCAACGAAGCCAACGACGTACTCATGGTAATGCTGGCATAGAGGTTCATCCATGGCGGCAGCATACGCCGAACGCACTGCGGCAAAATGATATAGCGAAAAATCTGGTTACGGCGAAATGCCATCGACTGCGCGGTTTCCCATTGAGCACTGGGGATCGACTGCACCGCTCCGCGAAAAATCTCCGCAACGATAGCGCTGGCTGGCAGACCGAGGCCAATGACTACTTTGATCCAGTCAGGGAAAGGGATATACCAATGCATCAGAACGATTTCAAAGGGAAACACGTAGGTCGTAAAGTAAATTAACACCAGCACCGGAGCATTGCGAAAAGCCTGAACCCAACCATGCGTAACCGCTCGCAACAGACGTGAAGGTGCCAACGATAGGCTACCGATAACCAACCCCACCAACGTTCCCAGCAGCATGGCGAGTGCGCTAATTCCGATATTGACCCCCAATCCCTGAAACAAAGAAGGTAGCCAGCGCCACAGTTGTACCACGGCAAACGGCGCACTCTCCGTCACCGCCCAAAGTGCATTAATCACAACAACGGCCAGCAGGACAATCACCCAAAAATCGGATAACACGGCTCCGACAAGGGGACGATACCCATTCGGTAACGGGATATTTCTCACCGCGATTTCATTGACCATAACCCGGCATCCTCAAACGATTTTCCAGCCACCGCCCACTCACGCTGACTAACCAAGTCAATACGGCGAAATAGATCAGAATAAGCAGAATCAGCTCCAGTACATTGTCACGCTGTGACCAAATCATGATGGATTGATAGGTCACATCGCCCACGGCAATAGCTGACGCGATTGCCGTCATTTTCACTAAATCGACCAGATTATTGATGAGCGAAGGAAGAGAAAAACGCACCGCCAACGGTAGCTGTACATACCAGAAAATTTGCCTGCGACTGAATGCCATGGAGCGAGAGGCTTCCAACGTAATCGGCGGTACGGCTTCAATACCCGCGCGCAATGCTTCGGCATGGAACACGGCCTTATGTATTGATACCACCAGCACAACCCACATCAGTGGTGAAATGGGGCTACTTCCCTGACCAATATGCTGACTAATCAGCATATTGAGCACCAGAAAGGCACAGTATAATTGCACCAGCGTTGGCGTATTGCGCACCAGTTCAACAAAAGTACCGATCGGAGCGGCCAGCCAACGCGACTGACTACTCAATCCCGCCGCCATCACCACGCCAGTCAGTAGACTGAAAGGTATCGTCAACAAACACAGCTCGAGGGAAACCGCCATACCGCTAAGAAACGCGGCACGATCAACCGGATCCAGCACAAATGAGTAATTCAGGCCCAGCGGCTTGAAAAATGCCACCAGTTCGGTCAAAAGAAACTGAATCATCGCCGCCCCTTTGGTATCACACTGCCACCGCCTTCATCGTTTCGTCTCTTCATCTTTCATCATTTTCCGAAACACATCAGGAAGCGGGTTCTGGCGGTGCCGCATCGAACTCACCCCGTTGGGCTTTCGTATTGGCATCGCGGAAATATTCGTCCGGCACGCCGTAACGCTGCCCCAGTTGCAATAACGATCCGGAACGATGCCAATCGTGAATGACATCATCGACAAATTTGCGAGTATCCGCTTCCCCCCGTCGGGTCCAAATCACCGTGGGCGACGGAATTAATTGGTCTGGCGTTCCTATCCGATAATCCTGCCACTGTGATGCGCTCTCTCCCACCAACACCTGGCGCATGGCTGGCGAGATATGAACCGAGGCGTCACACGTCCCGCCTTTCAGCGCCAGCAACGACTCGGGGATACCACGGAAACCTTTGACGATCGCACCAAGCTCTTGTAGCGGGCGGGTAAAATTACTCCCTTGAGACACACAGGCTACTTTGCCTTTTAAATCCTCCCAGCGTTGTACCTGACTGTCTTTACGCACCAATGCTGCCCCACCGACCAGGTTATAAGGCGTCGGCGCATAGCTAAGTGCTTCACTACGTTCCTGCGTCCACTGGATATTCGCTATCAGCAAGTCGACTTTCCCAGACTGCAAGAACTGCACTCGCGTGGACGCCGTGACCGGCACGACCTCTAATTTAGCGCCTAAGCGCTGAGCAATATCCTGCCCTAGGTCGGTCTGAAACCCGCTGATTTTACCGGTTGCCTGATCGAGGAACCCAAACGGTGGTTCAGGCCCATCAACACCAACAACCAACTTACCGCGTGCCTTGATCTTATCGAGCGTGGCATCAGCCTGGCTGATTGAAGAAACCAATGGCATCAGCGTAAGAGCCAGTACCGCACGTAAAAAAAGATTTTTTTTCATCATATTCATATTCCCTGTAGTCACCCAACCCGCCCGATATGTGTCATCTCGGCGAGCTTGAAAGTTATATCTATCAGCGACTCGCGGTGCTGAATTTGGTATGTAATTCCTGTAATGCAGGCTGAGGTGGCGTAATGCCCAGCCGTTTTTCTGTTTCAATCAACCAGCCTGTGCGATGCCAGGATTGGACGATACGATCGACAGCGGCGATGGTGTCGGCCTCACCTTTTCGCGTCCAGACGACGGAATCAGCGGGTAAGATCTCTGCGGCAATCGGCGCATGATAGTCAGCCCACTCTCCGCTTTTACGTACCAGCGGTTGCAGCAGGGTAGAATCATGAACGGCCGCCACACACTGTCCCCCTTTCAGGGCTAGCAATGAATCTGAAGAGCTTTTGTATCCTTTAGGTTCGGCGCCATAGTCCGCGACCAGAGGACGGGTGAAACTGCTTCCCTGAGAAACGCACACGGTTTTACCACGTAGATCCTCCCAGCGGGTGATGCCGCTATTGCGCAGCGTTAAAGCCGTGCCGCCGACGCGGTAAAACGGTGTCGGAACATAGCCCAAATTCTGGGCTCGCTCCGCATTCAACTCCATGGACGCAATCAATAGGTCCACCTTACCGGCGATTAAAAACTGAGCGCGAGTCGCGGTTTGTACCGGGACTAAATCAACCTCAACCCCCAAATCGCTAGCCAATTGCCGTGCCAACTCCGGGTTCCAGCCAATTAACTGCTGAGTCGTGGGATCGATAGAGCCAAAATCACCGCCATTAATCAAAACACCAATGGCAACGTTGCCGCGGGAATGTATTTTGTCCAACGTCGCATCTGCTTGGACCATTCCCGATACGGGCAATACCAGCGCTAATGAAATAAGCCATTTTTTCCACGATATTTTTTGATGTTGCTTATTATTATTCATCCGGTGCTCTCATCTTCCATTACGTTAAAATAATAAAAATATCATTCATGGATTCCCACATACTGTGAAATCATTATTTATGCTATGAATAGCGAATATTCCGCTAAATAATTTAAACTCAGCCATAGGGGGAAATATATTCCGATGTATCCACTAAGGTGGTAATCGCGTGAACCGATAACGACCAATATCTATACACGGATAACGTTATTCACTTATCACTTTTACCGCCAGTGCCCGATCATCATCATTCAGCCTGACACCTTCTGTCATTCGCTTATAATAAGAATGACTCGTATTCAACGCACCAATAGGGTTATGTGCCAACACCCGATCTTTTACAATAAGATAGGTAACCGGTGCTTCAGAGTGTTTAATAAATAACGAATCATGGCCGACACACAGCCCGCTAATCACATTCAGATCCGTCTTTTCCTGATTACATAATTCAGCCTGCATGATTGGATTACACATCGCCTCATATTGGCCTGGCTGGATTTTGTCTTGTTCATCAATACCAACATTTCCCTTATCTTGTGCGCCCACTTTACACAATACGCCAAACGCCTTTAGACCATTGGCCCGCAGAATATCGGCAAAGATGCGATTCTCACGAATCAACCCGGCACAGGAAGCGATACCAATTTTTCTCGCGCCTATCTTTTTAGCAAAAACAATAATTTCTTCTACCCGCGTCAACTGACCGTAATACTGCCCTTCAACCTGTGCAGAAGCATGCATAATCTTTTCTACCAGCGGATCGCTGGTATATCTGACCAGGCTATTCTGTAGCAGGCTATCATTACCCTGTGCCGTCGTCAGACACTTCCTCGGATATTCACTTTCCTGAGTCTGGCAGTTAAGAAAATTACATTCTGTACAGCTGAATTTATTGGCCACGGTACAACCCCGTTATGCAATCATGAGTATCCCTGTAAATTAAAGGGAAAATAACAAGATTGAAAACCAATGATTTCTCATATCAATAGCATGAAAATAAAAATGACACCGTAGGATGCTATGCTAAAAAACGGTATTAAATATTAATTTTAATCCTATTGAAAAAAGACGATTTTATTATCTGATATTGTCGTTTGACTCTACATTTGATCCATGAAGAGAATAATCATTCGGTACCGAAAATATAAATAGGAAATTGGCTACGTCGATTTAAACACTGTTTGCTGCGACCTGTCAGAGCGAGAGTGTGGTAGCCGATGAGTATTGCCAACGCACATACAACTTGAAGTATGACGGGTATACCCAAAATAATTCGAGTTGCATGAAGGCGGCAAGTGAGGGAATCCCGATGAGCTTACTCAGGTAAGTGATTCGGGTGACAAATCTGCCAGGAGCAGATTTGAACGCTGCTTGCAGCGGCCCCAACGGGGCGAGGCTCATGGATGAGCCGAGTAATGAGCGCAGCCAACGCACAAGCAACTTGAAGTATGACGGGTATATATCAATTCATGAAAAAGGAATCCCCATGTCTATAGCATCTTTTCCAACCACTTCTCCGCCACTTCAATCACTCACACCACAGGAATTACTGGCCAGACTCAATACCGCGGAGGAAATCGCCCTGATAGACGTTCGGGAACACGGACTCTATACCCAGGGCCATCTGTTACTGGCGGCCAATGCGCCACTATGGCGACTGGGATTACTCATTGGTGATTTAGTACCACGCCGCTCAACACCGATCGTTTTGATCGATGAAGACGGTTCATTGCTGGAAGAGGCTGCCGACCGACTTCAAAGGCTCGGTTATCATCACCTTGCTCTATTGAGTGGTGGAACACTGGCTTGGCAAGCTGCCGGACTGGAAATTTTTATCGATGAAAACGTACCCAGTAAAGCGCTGGGAGAAATCATTGAGGTCACGGCGCATACGCCGAACATTTCCGTCAACGAACTGCGCCAACGTCAGGCTAACGGAGAGAACTTAATCATCGTCGATGGACGGACGCCGGAAGAGTTCGAAAACTTCAGCTTGCCCGGTGCCTACAATGTCCCCAACGGTGAACTGCCTTACCGTATCCGAGAGTTGGCTCCCGATCCCCAGACGCTGATCGTCGTGAACTGCGCCGGTCGTACACGCAGCATCATCGGTGCACAAACGCTTATTGATGCAGCACTGCCTCATCGTGTCGTTGCATTAACCAACGGCACGATGGCATGGCTGCTGGAAAATCAGCCTCTCAATCAGGGAAAACAAACGACGCTGCCTCAACCACGCGACGAAAACCTGCAAGCGGCTCGTCAGCAAGCGTCTCAACTGGTACAGCGGGCTGGGATCACCACGCTGAAGACGTCCGATCTAGTCGGATTACGTTCCGATCCCAATCGTACGCTGTATCAATTCGACACGCGCACCCATGACGAATATCAGGCCGGACACTTACCGGGATTCCGCTGGGCCCCCGGTGGACAGTTAGTGCAGGCGACCGATCGCTTCGTCGCAACGCGTGGTGCGCGTATTGTTCTGGCTGACTGGGACGGTGTACGCGCCAGGCATACCGCCGTATGGCTAAAACAACTAGGCGGATTTGATGTTTTTCTCTATGAGCCAGCAGCACATGAGGAACAAGAATCAGGGCCGTCGTCACCCCATGTACTGCACGATACGACATTGGCACCTGTCGATGAGATCTCACCACAACAGTTGCACCAGCGATTAGAACAACGGGCAGCACAGGTTATTGATGTAGATGACAGTTTACGCTTCATACGCCAGCATATTATCGGCGCACGTTTTATCGCACCGCATCGCCTGACGGAATGGCTACCGAAACCAGGAGACGCCGATATTCAACACCCGTGGGTCTTAACATCCAGAGACGGTGTTCTGGCTAAGCTGGTGGCGAGCGAATTACAGCGTTATGCGATCAACGTTATCGTGCTAACGGGCGGAAATCAGGCTTGGTTTGACGCCAATCTACCGACAGAAAGCGGAAACGATGCCATTCTGACAGGCGAGGAAGACCAGCGGCTCAGCGGCTATAACGTTAGCGACCTTGTCAGGCGCAACCAACTGTTTCAGGATTATCTGGATTGGGAAATTGGCTTAGTACAGCAATTGAAACGCCCCGGAGGCGAGTTATCTTTTAATCTGCTGTAATGTCTACCGACGTATGTGAAATACGATAACACCCGCCTTAGCGCGGGTGTTCGTTTTAGGAAAGGTGGTGACTTCTCTCGTTACTACGGTTAACGAGCCACGTGAATATTTTCAGCACTACGCGCTCTTTTTGACCGGTTTCATCTGTGTCGCGTTGTAATTACTCACTTTTCCGGTTTGTGGATCGATAGCCACTCGTCGCACCAACGTCTCCAATGGCCGACCGTACAAGTGTAAATGTCTGGTAGTTTGGTCTCCGGTGACATGAATGCTATGGATATCATCCGGCAAAAAGGCAAGTGGCTCTCCAGGTCGAACAACCACTTCACGCACGAGTCGTAAATCCGCTTGATCGGGTTGGCTACCGTCATCAGAACGCTGGTAAATACGGTTTAATTCCTCTCCATCAACGGCCACGATCACGGCCCAGGTTGTGTGATCATGCGGTAACGTATTCTTGCCGGGTAACAATGAGTTGAGATACAACGCCAGATCGTCATCACCATCCTGACTGTTTAACCGGTAATGCGTGGAAGGTTCGGTCTCTTCCGTTGGTGGCGGAAAATCCTCAAGGCTGAATAAATCACGCTGCGCTGCCAATTTTGTCAGACGATTTGTGATCTTATCCAAAAGCGCCCGAGAGAGTTCCTCCTGAGCCAAAATTGCCCGGATATCATTCAGAACAGCGCTCACCGCCTGTTGACGTTGTGTGACGTTTATTTCCGCAGATGCCATTGTCTTTCTCCTGTTTTTATAAGACCCGGCTACGTTCAGGCACAGAAAAACACCGTCTGAAAATGAACCGGGATAATCTAAAATCTGAAACCAAGCGTTAATCACCAATATCCGGCAACGGAATATCACCGCTAAAATCAGGGAGCTGATAGCCGCGCTGAACAGCAGGCCGCTCTGCCAGACGCAGATACCAGTCACGGACATGGGGATAGTCGTTCAGATTGATACGGTGATAATGAAACCTTGCGACCCACGGCCACAGGGCGATATCGGCGATAGAATACGCATCCACTACCGTTTTTCGTCCTGTAAGGTGTTGATTCAACACGCTGTATAGCCGTTCTGCTTCAGCGTGATAGCGCTGTTCCGCATAAGCAGATTTACCGGGGAAATAATGTAGAAAGTGATGGGCCTGGCCGAGCATGGGGCCAACGCCGCCCATCTGCCACATGAGCCATTGCAGGGTGCGATAGCGTTCACTGCCTTCTGGCGCGAGCAAGCGACCAGCTCGATCGGCGAGATAGATCATGATTGCGCCGGATTCCATCAGCGCCAGACCATTATCATTATCAACAATCGCGGGAATTTTACCGTTGGGACTGATCGTCCTGAATGCCTCGCGATGCTGCTCGCCTTTGCCAATATCGATGCGATGTATTCGATAAGGCAAAGCCAATTCCTCAAGCAGGATCGATATTTTGCGCCCGTTGGGCGTATTCCAACTATAGAGATCGATCATGCGCTGATCCGTCGCGCATCAGCCAGCAAAGGATGTTGACGTAGCACACCAGCTAAGCGGGTTATCCCCAAACGGATTTGATCTTCACTCTCCAACGCAAAACACAGGCGTAACCAATTTTTTGCCGCTTCACCCTCGACAGCCCAATCAGGGCCAGGATTAAATTCCACCCCCACCGCGGCCGCAGCTTTTACCAGCTCGCGGGTATCCACGCCGTCCGGTAGCGCAAGCCACAGGAAAATACCGCCTTTTGGTAACCAGAGTCTGACGCTTTCTCCCAGCTCCTCCCGTATTGCCGTGACCAATACCGCCAGTTTGTGCGCCAGCATTTCACGCAGACGGGCCACGTGCGTATCAAAATGAGCAGAGAAATACTCAGCAACAATGAGCTGATCGAGGGCTCCCGTACCGCCGTCCGCTTTCAGCGACACCAGTTGGCGCAGGATCGTCGGAACGGCGCTGAGGTAGGCCACGCGTACCGCCGGTGCCAGCGTTTTGGAAAAAGAGCTAACGTGAATGACCTGTTGTGGACTGAGTGCATACAGCGCTGGCGGTATGTCATTTCCCGACCAGACAATATCGGCATAGCACTCATCTTCAACGATCAACGTATGGTAGCGCGCAGCCAACGCAAGCAGCTGATGTCGACGTTCTAACCCAAGGATCGCCCCGGTCGGGTTTTGCACGGTAGGGATGGTATAGATGAATTTTGGCGTCACATGGCGGTTTGCCAGATCGTTGAGGATAGTCGCCAACGCATCAATCCGTATCCCTTCATCATCCAGCGGAATCGCAACAATATTGACCTGCCGACCACGTAATTTCCGTAGTGCGCCAGCATAGGAGTACGCCTCCACCAGCACGGTATCTCCCGGCTCCAGCAATAAGCTGTTCACCAGATCTAATGCCGGACCGGAACCGGATGTGATCAGAATATCGTCGATGCCGACGTTAATCCCCCGAGCCGTTAGTTTCTGGCTGACAAAACACCGCAGATATTTGCTCCCTTGCGGCCCATCACCCTGATTGTAAATTGCCAAACCGCGTCCTTCGCGCCGGATAACGTTCTGCGCTGCGCTGGCCAATTCTTCCAGTGGGATCAACTCCGGCGCATTGTGTCCGGCATTGAAAGTAAAATCGGCCATACCTTGCCAAATGGGGGTTGGCTCAGGCAGACCAGAGCGAAACAGTGGGCTAGCATCGAATGGTATAGTACTCATCATTTCATTCCTGAATAACAACGAATACTTGTTCTTATCGCAATCTATTTTTGCTCACAAATAAATATAAGAGCTATATATTCTCACTAAATAAATAAAGCATCTCCTGACGTTTAGTTATCTACAAATAACGATTGGATTTTGAAAACAATAGCCATATATCATTTATACCTATTTAAATCTGAATTAAGTATTTAGTTTTTACCTTCATTTTGCTTTTAATAACCTCAGTTCATTTTTTATGATATCCATCCTGTCTATCCCCTACGGGTCATGATTTCGTTATGTAAAAAATACCATCAGTGTTGCGTTACATTACGGATGTGGGGCGATCGGCTTAGAGCCTATCCCAGTAGGCGTTATTGGTGCAGTCAGTTTGGACACGGACAGCGCGGAGAAACCGGAGCGTACACGTAGTACGTGAGGATTTCGAGCACTGCCCAGGTTCAAAATGGCAAATAAAATAGCCCTAATGGGATAGGCTCTTCGTACTGGAATATATATGGGAGATTTAGATATGGTATCGATGCCAATACCGGCCCAGCATATACCGTGGGCAAACACCGAACGGGTTCTGGTCCGAATCAACGACGTCCATCTGACTCTGGGTAATACTGCCGTATTGCAGGGTATTGATTTGCAGGTTTCTCAAGGAGAGGCGCTGACCATTATCGGTCCGTCTGGTTCAGGGAAATCATCAATTTTACGTTGCATTAACGGGTTGGTGACGCCCCATCAGGGAGAAATATTTATCGGGGATACCGGTGTACATTTATTGAGAAATGAAAATGAACGTATCGCATTACGCAAACGTATTGGCTTTGTTTTTCAGCAATATAATTTATTTCCCCACCTTACCGTGTTGGAAAATTTAATGATTGGTCCAATTCGAATCCTGCATCAATCCAAAGAGCAGGTAAAAGCGCGAGCGATGGCATTATTGACACGCGTGCGATTGGAAAACAAATATAACAGTTATCCGGGTGAACTTTCTGGCGGTCAGCAACAGCGAGTCGCCATCGCACGGACACTGACCATGGATCCAGAACTGGTGTTATTCGATGAAGTCACATCGGCACTGGATCCAGAAACAGTCGGTGAAGTATTGGCGGTGATCCGAGAATTGATTAGCGAGGGCATGACTTGCATCCTGGTTACCCATGAGATGCGCTTCGCACAAGAGGTTAGCGATCGTGTCGTGTTTACCGAGCATGGTCGTATTATTGAACAAGGCACACCGGAGCAAGTGTTTCATCATCCGCAGAACCTGCGAACCCACGCCTTTATTAATGCGTTACGCACCTGAGATAACGGCGCGGAGAGAAAAGGTGCGTTAACCATTTTATCGTTTCTGTCTCAAACAGTTAGCGGTTTGGCATATTAACTGTCGCCAGATAGAGACACAATAATGGTGAAAATATTAATTCAATGAATATCAATGGGTTATTCGTCACTCTTTCGCGACAATACACAAAATTATGCCGGCATGACACCGGCATAGGAAATGAGTTTACCGCGAGCTTAACCGCTCCAGGCTTTGCTTCGCTACCTGATACAAATAGTGCGCGGTTGGGAACAACGCCCGATCGTCCACACGGAATTTTGGGTGATGCAGCGCATACGGACCGCCAGAACCCACCATCATGAACGTACCGGGTAATTTCTGCTGATAAAACGCGAAATCTTCGCCAATCGGGCTGGCTTCAACACGTCGCGCTTCAAACCCTTCGTCATTCGCCACGTTTAACGCAAACTCAACCCACTCGGCAGTATTCACAACCGATGGCGGGCCTGCATGCCAGATAAACTCGATTTCTGCACCAAAGGTACTGGCAATGCCCGCAACGATTTGGCGGAAACGGGCTTCAATCAGGTCACGCACATCCTGACTAAAGGTACGCACGGTTCCCTCGACATAAGCGGTATCAGGAATAACATTCCAGGTACTGCCGCTGTGCACCTGGGTAATTGAAACAACGGCATTGTTATCCGATGGCACGCTACGGCTGATAATGGTCTGCACCGATGAAATCAATTGGCCCAGAATAATAATCGGATCGTTACCCTCATGCGGTTTTGCCGCATGACAGCCTTTTGCCGCAATTTTGATTTCAAAACGGTCTACACCCGCGGTTAATGCGCCATCTTTACCGCCAATCACCCCCACAGGCAGCGTTGGATCGTTATGGATACCAAAAATAGCCGCCGCATTATCCAATGCGCCCGTCGCAATCACTTCCGGCGCGCCTAATCCCGTTTCTTCGGCTGCCTGAAACAGGATACGCACGGTTCCCTTGAGTTCGGGCTCAATTTTCTTCAACAGAATCGCCGCACCTAATGCCGCAGAGGAATGGAAATCGTGACCACAAGCATGCATTACCCCTTGGCTGTTTGAGGTAAATTCCACACCAGACTCTTCTTCAATCGGCAGGGCGTCAATGTCAGAACGAACAATTACCAACGGGCCGTCTTGTAAACCACCGACTTCTGCCACCAAACCCGTTTTCAGCGGCAGGTTAAGAATGCGAATCCCTTCTTTGTCCAAAACGTCCCGGATCTTGCGGGTCGTTTCAAATTCCTGGTTCGAAAGTTCAGGATGACGATGCAGGTCGTGTCGGAATGCCTGAATAAACTGAGCCAACGGCTCATGCTGAGGTGCTATTTTCATTACTGCTTCTCCACATTGATCTGCCCTGTTTACGCGTGTGCAGGCTTGCTACCGTCCGTCAGGGTCCTTCTTTTTTTTCAGTTAGATATCGTATTCAACCGGCTCTGGCATTTTGGTCAGTTGCCGTAAGAAACGCTGTGTTTGTGGATTATCAGAAAAACTGATCACTTTTTCTGCTGGCCCTTCTTCAACAATATGACCGTCAGCCATGAAGATCACGCGATCGGCGACTTCCTTCGCAAACTGCATTTCATGGGTCACAATTACCATGGTGGTATTATTTTTGGCTAGTTTCTGAATAACCTGTAGCACTTCATGAACACGCTCGGGATCCAGCGCTGACGTTGGTTCATCAAACAAAATCGCTTTAGGATCGACGGCCAGCGCCCGCGCAATACTCACGCGCTGCTGCTGTCCACCCGATAATGTCACCGGATACTGCGCAGCCTGTGGCAACAGCCCTACCTGCTCCAGCAATGCCAAACCAATCTCATCGGCCTGTTTCTTCGGCATCTTTTTCACCACAATTAGCGCTTCTGTGACGTTCTCCAGCGCAGTCTTGTTTTTGAACAGGTTGTAATTCTGGAATACCATCGCCGTCTGACGACGCAATGCATAGGCTTCTTTGGTCGAATAGCGGTTCGTATTCAACAGTTGTTCACCGATCTTGATCGTGCCGGACTCCGGCGTTTCAAGCAGGTTTAAACAACGTAGCAATGTCGATTTACCCGAACCAGAAGGGCCGATAATCGCTACCACCTCGCCTTTCGCGATATCCAGGCTGATATTGTTCAGCACCACCTGATTGCCAAAGCTTTTAGTGAGATTCTTTACACTAATCATGTCAGCCCCTTATCGCTGTAGCGAATGATTCAGTTTCTTTTCCAACTGCTTTTGCAGCCAGGCATAAACAATGATCACCAGCCAGTAAATCAGACCTACAACCAGGAAGGTCTCAAAGAAACGTAATGATTCGGCGGCAATCATCTTGCCTTCCGCAAACAGTTCAGAAACGCCCAGCGCAAACGCAACTGACGTATCTTTAATCAGAGAGATAAACGTGTTGCCTGTCGCTGGCAGCGCATTAAGCATGGCCTGCGGCAACACAATACGGCGATAAATCTGTGCTTTGTTCATCCCGATGGACAACCCGGCCTCCGTCTGGCCAAAATCCACCGAGGCCAATGCTGCACGGAAGATCTCTGCCATGTAAGCCGATGTTTTCAGACTAAAACCAATAATGGCTGCCGTCATGGCATCAAGGTTGGAAAGTCCAGGGAAAAGCTGCGGCAGGCCGAAATAGATGATAAATAGCTGAACCAGCGAAGGAATACCGCGGAATAACGAGATATAGAGTTCTACCACTTTTACCACGATGATATTTTTAGCTTCACGTACCAGCGCAAGCACCAGTCCGATCACCATAGCAAATAGCATCGATACCACAGCAAGCAGCAGCGTAGTGGGTAAATAGCTTAATACCTGGGGAAATACCTTTAGCAGGTAGGCGAGATCGATATTCATGAGTCATACCATTGATACTGCCATCATGCGATAAACACCGCATGATGGCATTAAGATTGTCGTGAATACATCACGAATTACTGAGCAGAAGGTGGTACCGAAATATCTTCACCGAAGTACTTAACCGCCAGCGCTTTCAGGCGTCCATCAGCACGCATTTTGTTCAGTTCTTCATCAAACTGTTTACGTAGCGCATCGCCCTGTTCGTTTTTATGGAACGGGAAACTTACCTCTTCAACAACCAGAGAGCTACCGACCAGTTTGAACGGCAAATTACGTTTGTTGATTTCTGCCAACAGAATAGGACGGGAATTGACATACCCTTCGACACGTTTAGACAACGCATCATTCATCGCACCATCACGCGTTTCGTAAGTACGAATCGTCACGCTGCCATCAGGAAAGGCTTTTTTCAGGTTGTTGACATGGTTAGACCCCAGCACGCCAGCGACCGTTTTTCCTTTAAGATCGTCCAGCGTGTTAATCGCTGCGTTATCTTTGTGCGTCACAATCTGGCTACCATAGTAGCTGTAAGTCTGCGCAAAGTTGTATTTTTCCTGACGCGCGGGGGTGATGGCCACCACGTTAGCCACGGTATCCAGTTTACGCGCTTCCAGTTGCCCCATCAGGCCGCTGAAGTCTGCCGTAACCCATTCAACTTTGTAATTCAGATCGTTGGCAATGGTTTCCGTCACTTCGACGTCAAAACCCACTAATTTATTATCTTGCTTGAAACTACTGGGATAACTCTGGCCAGTTGACCCCACCTTCAACACTTTCTCACCTTTGGCCGTATCCTGAGAATCACAGCCAGCCACAAGAAAGGCAGTCGTCAACGCTAAAACGGACAAAGTTAATTTTTTCGTTATCATTTTCATGCCTCTCATTTTGAATTTCTTTTTTTCCATTGATCGTAACGTTGGTCATCCAGGACTTTTTCCATCCAAATCGTCAGATGGCCTTTCCCCAGATAGGTCTGTCCGACCTCCTTGAAACCATGATGTTTATACATCTCGATCAACCATGGATGATTTTGTGCCGTGCCCAATGACACCGCAGGTGCTTTAAGCTGAGCAATTAACACATTCTGCTCAAGCCAGTTCATCATCTGCTTACCCAAACCCTGTTTCTTATAGTCAGGGTGTGTGGCAAACCAGCCCAAATGCGGCAACCCAAAGGGCCCCGGTTCGGGTCCCCATGGATAGCGGATCGTGAATGAAGACACCATCGTGCCATCTTTCTCCATCACATATACGCCGTGAGATGAAATATGGTTGCGAACCATTTCAATGTCCGCATGTGCGGCAGAGAAATTGATGCCTAACTGGCGAATCGGTTCAAACGCCGCCAGCGCGAGTGCTAGAAACGCTTCGTCGTCGTCCAGCGTAATCTGGCGAAATACGGTGCTCATCATTTTGCCTTTTACGCAGGTAACAGACCGGAGTTATCCGCATAGCGGATCACATCGTCCACTTTCTGAGGCGCACTGCCCAGATAATTCGCCGGATTCAGCCATTCTTCCAGCTCGGCAGACGTCAACTGTTCCGATAATACCGGATGGGCCAGCAAGACGGACTTAAAGGGCTGGTTGTTCTCGAATGCCGCCATGGAGCACTCATAAACCAGGTGATGAGCCGTCTGTTTGCCTAAACGTTTACCAATCTCGAACATCACTTTTTCAGAGAGCAACAAACCGTTTTGCAATTCCAGATTCGCTAGCATCTGTTTTTCATTGACAGACATGCCACGCAGAATACCCAGCGCGTTCTGTAGCTGTGCAGACAGGTAAATATTGATTTCAGGTAGTGCGATCCACTCAGCACGCCAGCTCATCGCATCACGCTCATGCTCCACTTTCATGGATTCATGGATCAACGCAGCGCTTTTGAGCACCGGCGCGGTCAAGCTTGCCAACCCTTCCAACGCCGCAGGGTTACGCTTATGCGGCATCGTCGTTGAACCAATCTTACCCTCAGAGAAAGGCTCTTCGATTTCATTGATTTCGGTACGCATCAGGTTATACAGCTCATTACCTATCTTGCCCAACGTACCGCTAATCAGTACAACTACCGAAGCATATTCGGAAAAACGATCCCGGGCAGACTGCCAGCCGATGTTTGGCGTATTCAACCCGAGTTTATCCAGCGTCAGGCGCTCAATTTCCGGCCCTTTATCGCCAAAAGACGCATAGGTGCCGATCGCACCATTGATGTTCCCAACCAGAACACGCTCTTTAATCTCGCTTAAACGCTCAAGGTGGCGAACGCACTCATCCAGCCAGACAGCAAGTTTGAAGCCAAACGTGGTGGGCAACGCCTGCATACCATGGGTACGGCCCGTCATGAGCGTGTACTGATGTTTTTTCGACAGACGCTTTAATTCAACCGCGAGCAGTTGAGTATCGCGGAAAACGATGTCAAAGGCGTGTTTTAACTGTAGAACCGTCGCCGTATCCACAATATCTTGCGTGGTTACGCCGTAATGGATAAATTCGCCAGCCGCACCGCATTGTTTCTGGATCGCGGTAATCGTCGGCATCAGAGAATGTTTCATTCGGACGGCATCTTTGGCAATGTCTTCCACATTCAACGTACTGGCATCGGCCTTTTCTGCAATCGTATTTGCGGCATCCTGAGGAATAACCCCCAGCTCACCTTCGGCCAGCGCCAGCGCAACTTCCACTTCAACCTGTTTTGTCAGACGACTATGTTCTGACCACACATCCCGCATTTCGGGCGTGCCAAAATTATTCCCTATAAGAAGAAAATCAATCAGATGTGATGCCATAATTTACTCGTTAGTATTGGATTTATCAGGCGGGGTTTATATCGTCTTTTGAATTCTTAAAAATATAACATGCAGGAATTAACGTACTTATACCTTCGGGATCTAACATATAACGAAAAGTTAGTTATTAGGTGAGAATTTTTTAACATTTACATCCATACATGCCCGTTATCGCACTCCATTCGGTGCATGAGAGGCATATCACCCTACCCAGCGCTTCACCGTTTCCAGCCACTAAAATAAAATCGTCCAATATCGGTTTGAACATGCCTTGATAGTTCGTGGGCTTGACGTACAGACGAAAAAAAAGCACATCTTTCGATGTGCTTTTTTTTTGAATTGGTCGGCGAGAGAGGATTCGAACCTCCGACCCACTGGTCCCAAACCAGTTGCGCTACCAAGCTGCGCTACTCGCCGAATGTACTACTCACTACTTAAGCATCACTGATGCTTCGTTTGTGTTTGGTGCGAAGAGAGGGACTTGAACCCTCACGTCCGTTAAGACACTAACACCTGAAGCTAGCGCGTCTACCAATTCCGCCACCTTCGCATAACCATCAATCACAAACTTGAATCTGGGGTGGCTAATGGGACTCGAACCCACGACAACTGGAATCACAATCCAGGGCTCTACCAACTGAGCTATAGCCACCATCACCACTCGTTACTACATTTTACAGCTACTACTTGTTACGCGGTACTTCCTTTACGGGATACTTTCTTTACGAAGGTAAATGTACCACCGCAGCTCTTGCACACAACTTAATGGTGCGCCCGACAGGATTCGAACCTGAGACCTCTGCCTCCGGAGGGCAGCGCTCTATCCAGCTGAGCTACGGGCGCTTAGCGCCGTTGCGGGAGGGGATACTACGGATTTAACGAGTGCCTGTCTAGTGCTTTTTTATCGAAATGATGTGTTTGCTTATGCTTTGCTCATTTCAAGTTAAATAACGTACAAATCCGTTTTCCCCTCCGCCAAAAACTACGGTTTCACGTTGGTTGCCGCTGTTTTTTTACCCAATCCCAGGACAAAATACCCTAAGCTAACGCTGATTAAAAATGCCATGCCAACGATTAATGACATTCGCGTATCAACATTAATGTACATTCCCACCAAAACACACAGCAAAAATGCCATCGTCAGATAATTTACCCAAGGGAAAAGCACCGATTTAAAAGGATGGTTCACCAACGCCGCACGATGTTGTTCACGAAAACGCAGTTGGCTAATCAGCACAACAAACCAAGGCACCATGCCCGGCAACACGCTGGCGCTATAAACGTAAACAAACACCTTTTCCGGATTAGGAATAATGTAATTCAGTAACGAGCCAACCATCAGGCAGAGGATCGATATCGTTACGCCCGCAGCTGGCACACCGCTGGCCGTCACTTTCCCCAACCATGCCGGTAACTGACGATTATTTGCCAGTGAATACAGCATGCGACCACAACTGTACATTCCGCTATTACAACCAGACAACGCGGCAGTGAGCACCACAAAATTAATGATCCCCGCCGCAGTGGTAATGCCGATTTTCGCGAAGGTTAAAACGAATGGGCTACCGGACGTCCCAATCTCATTCCACGGAAAGATTGTCACAATCACAAAAATGGCACCCACATAAAAAATCAGAATACGCCATAAAATATTATTGATCGCCCGTTTCAGGGTGACCTGGGGGTTCTTCGCTTCACCCGCCGTAATGCCAACCAACTCAACGCCCTGATAGGAAGCAACCACCAGACATAGCGCAAACAGCAGCCCTTTCCAACCGCCGGCCAGGAAGCCGCCGTGCTCAGTAAGGTTAGTGAACCCCGTCGCTTGTCCATGATTACCGAAGCCAAAGAAAATCACACCCAAGCCAACAATAATCATCACAATAATCGTGGTGATTTTAATCATTGCAAACCAGAACTCGATTTCGCCGTACAACCGTACTGCCGCAAGGTTTGCGCCAGCAACGAGCACAACGGCAGCGATCGCGGGTATCCATTGCGGCAATTCGGGGAACCAATATTGAACATAGACACCGATTGCCGTGATTTCGGAAATCCCAACCGCCATCCACATAAACCAATAGCCCCATGCGGTGAGATAACCAAAAAACGGATTCATATATTTATGGGCATAAACGGCGAAAGAACCGGCGACAGGTTCCAGATATAACATCTCGCCCATTGAACGCATGATGAAGAATACGAAGATCCCTGCAACAATATAGGCCAGTAATACTGATGGTCCGGCCCATTTAAGCGCGCTAGCCGCGCCCATGAAAAGCCCGACGCCGATCGTGCCCCCCAAAGCAATCAGCTCAATATGCCGCGCTTCCAAACCCCGGTGGAGTTTTTCCTGTTTTACATCTTCTGCCATAGATCCTCTGTCTTGAACTTAATATGTTGTGTTGATCCCGGCTATGACCGGGTTTTTGTTGTTATCAGCCGCCCACACGCAAGCGCATCCCGGGCGCTCTCATCGCGCTAGCGCGCCGTAAAGAGAAATAATGTGAATGGGAATGACACATCAGGTCTGACTAACGAGCAGCCGATAGGATTCTGTATTTCTTATCAATTGGCAAACTGGCAATTAAAATCGAATAAGAATAATAAAGCAGTTTTATATACTAATAAGTAAGATGGGAGCGAACGATTGTCGCTCCACCGAGGAAAACTACAGGCGACCGCTGTAATGATAGGCCAGATACTTCAAGAGTTTTAGCTGTCGGAAAAGGCGACTCGGTTGAGACAACAGACGATAAAGCCACTCTAATCCCAGATTCTGCCAGGCCATCGGGGCCCGTTTCACCAATCCGGTAAAGACATCATAGGTTCCGCCCACCCCCATATATAACGCATCAGGGTAGTGGCTACGGCAATCACGCATCAAGATTTCCTGTCGCGGCGACCCCATTGCAACAGTGACAAGTTGCGCTCCGCTGGCGCGAACACGTTCAAACAAGGCATCGCGCTCTGCCGGAGGGAAATAACCATTCTGACTACCGACAATATTGACGTTCCACTGTGCTCGTAGTTTCGCTTCCGTTTGTGTTAATACGTCCGGCTTACCGCCAACCAGAAACACCGGAGTACCCTCCTGACCAGCCCGCTGCATCAGTGCTTCCCATAAATCCGCCCCTGCAATACGGCTGACATCAGCCTGCGGATATTTACGCCGAATGGAACGAACAATGCTGATCCCATCAGCGTATTTGTATTCGGCTTTATCCAACAAAGTGCGCAGCGCGATATCTTTTTCAGCGGTTAAGACCTTCTCCGCGTTAATCGCCACTAGCGTACCGGTTTTCACGTGCTGACCAGCAAACAGGTAATCAACAAATTGCGCCATGTGGCGAAAACCATGGATAGATAACCCACGAATCGAATATTGTGGAATAACCGTTTTCTCTTCCATTCTTCATCCTTTATGGCACGCTACGCGTCGGTGAGGTTGCCGTCGGTGCCGTTGTCGGCACAGCGTGTGCCCTGCCAGGCAATATGCGCTGCCGGATCAAACCCGCGCTTTCCAATAGCCAATATGCCAGTTTTGCCGCCAACAGGCAGAAACCGAAAATGAGGCAGAAAAACACCACTCGAGAAACAAATGCATCTACGCCTTCTCGCGCCAAAACAATAATGTTAAATATCGCACCAAAACAAAAGGCTTGCAGAATCGCTGACTTATAGCGATTACCGTCGTTTTTACCCAATGCGTAAATCCAATCGAACCACTTGATAATCAGCCCAACTCCGATCGCCCCAAGTGGAATAAAGAAGACGCCGCCCATCACCACTAGCGACCCCAAAAGCGTGGGAGAAATCGCCAGTCCGGAATGATTATTCAGTACCTCCCAGGTAAAGTAATTCGCGCTGTTCAGTACCAGATTCGGGCGTTCAGGCCATAGCCAGGAAGGGATATACACATAAAAATCACGAGCAATGGGGGACAGCCCCTGGAAATCAATATTGTCGTAGTTCTGCCACAACAGTGCCAGATTCTCCCACGGAGAAAACGTATCGCGCGTCAAATACAGGAAAGTATAGAACGCCTCATCACCACTCACGTCCATGCCATAACGTTTCAAAGCCAGCCAGAACATGCCCATAACACCAAACACGCCAGCCACCACTAACATCCACAGCGTTATCCAACCACGCACAATACCGATGAACAGGAATAACGCGAACGCAATGATCACATTGGCCCGCGTTCCCCCAACGATGACATAAGTCAACATGCCAAATGCAACCGTTCCTATAAGAAACAGCAGCCAGGCTCGCTGCGTCTGGCGCAGGAAATACACCACTAACATCGCGGGAATAAAAAAGTAGAAGAAACGCTTCAAGGCCACACCGGAAACGTCGCTTGAGAAGATCTGGCTGTATGAACGCAGTTTGAACAACAAAAATCCGTTATTGAGGAAGAAAATACCGACCGTCACGATCGCAATCAGCGCCAGTAATCCCCAGGTCAAATGGGTTTCGACCCGATTCATGGTCAGAAGAGGGGGCCGTACCACGGTGCTTTTCTTGAACAGCCGTGTTTTATAGCTAACGTAATAGATTGCATAAAACGCCGTGGCAGACAGCATGGCCTGTAACAGGTATTGCACCGGCACGACATCAACATCAAAACGGAACACCAGAACACAGGTAAACGGAAAACCGAAATAAAATGTCAGGAAGTACAGCAGGGAAAACAACACATTAAAATTAAAACGAACCCGGCGGAACTCCTGCCAGGTTAGCGTCAAAATAAAAACGACCGAAATAAGGTAAACGACAAACAGTCCACCAAATTGTCCCAGCGTCATGTTGATTCTCCCGCCGCCAGCATCAACGCCTGCCGCCACCCCGCCAGATAATTAGGATTAAAGAAGGCAATTTGGTGCTTATCCACCGACGCCAGCTGCCGTTGGGCCTCTCGAACCAACGCTTCATCCAGATTATCGCCATAAAAAAGGACGGGTAGCCCTTGTTGTGTCAGATCTTGCCAGAACGGATTCTTACGGCTAATCACAAACGGAACGCCAAACTGGATAAGCAGACATAACGTGCCAATACCCTGCTGACGATCAAAAATAAAATAGCCTAAATCACAGGTGCGCAGCATATTCAGATAATCATCAAATGCCAGCGGCTCCTTCAACAGTTGGAAATGCTTCACACCAAACAATGCCAACCCTTCTTTTTCGACCTGCGCAATATAGGACGTATTGTTTGCCGGATAGCCCATCGGCACGATCACCCGTACATTCGCGCCAAGCTGTTGATGGATAGCACGTAGCGCTTCCTGATGGCGATTTGAATGGTCACCAGAATTGCCGACCAGAATCGTCAATGGACCCGCCAGTGGTTTATTCACCTCAATTCCCGTCAACGCCGGGTCCATTCGCGTTGGAAAGTAAAGTAAAGACGTGGGTACCTTGGGGTGTCGCTGTTGATACCATGCGATATCCCCCTGCGTCGCGAAAACATGCCCGACCCGATTCTGCGCCATACGGCGCATCAGATAGAACAAACGATACTTCCATCCACTGGCTTCCTCATACAAATCCGCGCCCCAGATATGCCAGGAAACCTGCGAAGGTTTAATTTGCCCCGTCAACAACGCGATCCACAGCATCGGATTAAATTGCCCATGCCAAAAGAAACGCACATTTCTATCCGCTTTTGCTTTCGCGATAACAGCCTGTGCCAACGCCTTTTTGCCAGCATGGGTTTCGATATCAAGAGCAGGAAAATCAGCCTGCGGTAATGTGCCCTGAGCCGCAACCATAAAGTGACCGACATGTGCGCTCGGCAGTTCGGCCGACAACACATCGTTAAAAAAACGCAAAACGGTCTGGTTATGATGGGGAATATCAGATCCCAGGACATGAATCAGTATCGTCATGTTCGCCTACGGTAAATAATGAATACGCAACAACAAAGCAAAAAATAGACCAAATACGTCGCCATATAGGCCTGCGCCGCCCCCAATGCGCCATGCAAAGGGATCAACCAATGAGCAAACCCAGTCAGCAAGAGAAACTGGCTCACTTCCGTCAACAGATAAAAACGCAACGCCGCTTTGGCTATCACCAGATAACCAAATACGTAAGCGCCCACTTTCATGACATCCCCGACTAGCTGCCAGGCAAACAGATCTCGCATCGCGGTAAACTGGCTGGAAAACAACAGCCAGATCGCAACATCGCGCAACAACCAGACACACAGGCTGATCGCGGTCACGACGGGAAGCACAAACTTCAATGACCGAACAATTTCTTGCGTCAGTCGCGCTTTATCCGTCAGGCGCGAGAGCGTCGGCAGCAAATAAACGGTAAACGATGCCGTGATAAATTGTAGATACGCATCAGAAATACTGCTGACGCCCTGCCAAATACCAACGTCATCCCAGCTATAATGCTCGGCCAACAGGTTACGCATCATGATATAAGCAACTGGCAGCGTTACCGCCGTCATCAACGCCATCAGCGTAAACTTACCGAGATGACCGGCAATTTCTTTATCCCAGGTCGGTTTGAATGATGACCATGAGAGCGGCGTTCGCCGCAGCATTAGCCATCCTGCGGGCAAGATGACCAGAGCGGGAACCAGCGCCAGTCCGGCTAATGCGCCACGGTATCCACCCAGCGTGAAGCAAAGCCAATAAGCCGCAAGCCCGATGACACTGCCGCTGATAACGGATAGCGCATTCCCGATAGCGTCGCGATACCCTTTCAGGATCGCCAAAAACAGGTTGGCGTAAGCAATGCCCATCTGGATAAACGCCAATGCCCGCACAACATCCCGATAGTCATCGTGTCCAAATAAAGCGAGAGCAATTGGCGTTGCCGCAAACAAAAAAATAGCGGCCAACAAGGTGGAAAATACCAGCACCAGTACAACCGCCGTACCGAGCAAAGGCGTTAATCGTTCCGGTCGCTGCTGATATTCCGCAACGTACTTCGTGACGCCGTTAAAAATACCGGCTCCGGCCAATACGCCCAGAACGGTGATCAACTGACGAAAATTACCCGCCTGCCCGACACCGCTAGGCCCAAATGTCACCGCCAATAGCTTGACGACCACCAACCCCACGCCAATTTTTATCAGCGTGGAACCTGCCGTCCAGAGTGATGCTTTCGCGAGCGACATATCAGGAGAAGAAGCTCAATATCGTATTGATCACCGTGCGCTGATTGACGTCAGACAGGTTGTAGAACAGCGGCAAACGAACCAAACGTTCGCTTTCCTGCGTGGTATAGCGATTTTCGCCGGAAAAATAGCCAAACTGCTGCCCCGCCGGACAATCATGTAACGGTATATAGTGGAAGACCGTCATGATTTCAGCCTCTTTCATGTAGCTGATAAAGGCACTGCGGTCTTCTACGTCACGTAGTTTGATATAGAACATGTGCGCATTGTGAATACAACTGGCGGGGACCGTCGGTAAAGTGATACGCCCGGCTTCCTCTAGCGATTTAAAGGCGGCATAGTAGTTTTGCCACAGGCGTAAGCGGCGTTCATTAATCGGTCTCGCGGCCTCAAGTTGCCCCCACAGGTAAGCGGCCTGAATATCCGCCATCAAATAGCTGGAACCAATATCGCGCCAGGTGTATTTATCCACTTGACCACGGAAGAACTGGCTGCGATTGGTACCTTTTTCACGCACAATTTCCGCTCGCTCAACCAGCTTAGGGTCGTTGATCAGCGTCGCGCCACCTTCTCCACCCGACGTGTAATTTTTGGTCTCATGAAAGCTAAAGCAACCGATATGTCCAATCGATCCCAATACCCGGCCTTTGTAGCTGGACATCATGCCCTGCGCAGCATCCTCAACCACAAACAAATCGTATTTTTTTGCCAGCGCCATAATCGTGTCCATCTCACAGGCCACGCCCGCATAGTGAACAGGTACGATAATGCGTGTTTTGTCGGTAATGGCGGCCTCGATTTTCGTTTCATCGATATTCATGGTATCCGGACGAATATCAACAAACACAATCTTTGCTCCACGTAACACAAAGGCATTCGCCGTCGATACGAAGGTATAACTCGGCATGATGACCTCATCGCCGGGTTTGATATCCAGCAAGATCGCCGCCATTTCCAGCGATGCCGTACAGGAAGGCGTCAAAAGCACTTTTTTGCTGCCAGCATAGTGCTCCAGCCACTGCTGACAGCGACGGGTAAATCCACCGTCGCCGCAGAGTTTGCCGCTGCTCATCGCGGCCTGTATATAATCGAGTTCAGTCCCCACAATCGGGGGGGCATTAAAAGGAATCATGGGATCACCTGTATAACCAGTAAGCCGTGCTCTCAATCCGGGCACCGCAACGAAGATAGAGACGAATTGCCGCCACGTTGCCCATTTGTGTTCCAACCCATAAACGTCGTATTCCACGTTCACGGCACCACATTTCGGCAACCGCCATCAGTTGTGCACCGACACCCCGGTTCGTCATACCGGGAAAAACACCCAGTAGCCCGATACGGGCGTCCGTATCATCAATACGGCGTAGCGTGACCCATCCTTGTGGATTGCCAGTCGCATCCTCTACCAGCAAGCAAGCGTGATCGAACGTACCGCGCACCGCATTTTCAATCCACTGAGCATAGAAACGCCCGCTATCCTCGCGCTGATACCACGGGGTACGAAAACGACTCAACGCAAAAACACGCGATGCCGTGTCCCTTAACGCGGGGATATCGTCAGACGTCGCTTCCCGCCAGCGCGGTAGCGGCGTAGCGGTGGTCGTTGGATGCAGCGGCAAACTGAGATCCACCTCGCCCTCCACCAACCGGAAGCCCAAATCGGCCAATGAATCCGCCAGCGCCAGATTATCTGCGGCGATTTTAGCCTGCGTCAGCGTAAACGTGTTCAGCGTCTCTGCGGTCAGAACCGGTGCCAAAGGCGAAAAATTCAACTTACCGCTCTCGAGCTGGAAAAAATCACTTTCCCAGCTTAGCGGGTCAACTGTGGCGCGGATGGGGTCGTTTCCTGCGGATATTAGCCTGGTCATCGTCTACGCTCGTCTGTTTTCCGCTAGATGGCACAAGATGTTAGTCGTTCAACCCTAAACGTTCGCCGGTATAGGAACCGTCCTGCACACTACGCCACCATTTCTCGTTATTCAGATACCATTCGACGGTTTTTCTCATGCCTGTTTCAAACGTCTCTTCTGGACGCCAGCCCAGCTCCCGTTCAATTTTATCGGCGTCAATAGCATAGCGCATGTCGTGGCCAGGGCGATCTGTCACATAGGTAATCAGGTCCCGGTAGTGTCGAACACCGGCAGGCTTGTTCGGTGCCAGTTCTTCCAGCAAATCGCAGATGGTCTGCACGACTTCAATATTTTTACGCTCGTTATGACCGCCGATATTATAGGTTTCCCCCACCTCACCTTTAGTCACCACGTTATAGAGCGCCCGAGCATGATCCTCGACGAACAACCAATCACGAATCTGGGCACCATCGCCATAAACCGGCAGAGGTTTACCCGCCACCGCATTGAGGATCACCAGTGGAATCAGTTTTTCTGGGAAGTGGTAAGGACCATAGTTGTTAGAACAGTTGGTCACAATCGTCGGCAAGCCGTAAGTACGCAGCCATGCCCGCACAAGGTGGTCGCTGGATGCCTTGGACGCCGAATAAGGGCTGCTTGGCGCATAAGGTGTGGTTTCCGTAAATAAATCATCGGTACCGTGTAAATCCCCAAAGACCTCATCGGTAGAAATATGGTGAAAACGAAACGCCGCTTTGTCGCTGGCATTCATTCCCAACCAATAGTGACGCGCCGCTTCCAGCAAAGTGTAAGTGCCCACTATGTTGGTTTCGATGAACGCAGCAGGGCCGTCAATCGAACGGTCAACGTGGCTTTCTGCGGCCAGATGCATCACCATCGCAGGCTGATAATCGCTAAACACCCGATCGAGCGCGGCACGATCGCAAATATCCACCCGTTCAAACGCAAAACGATCGCTGTTCGCAACCGGAGCCAAAGAAGATAAGTTACCCGCATAGGTCAGTTTATCCACGACGACAACACTGTCCTGTGTTTGGGTCAAGATGTGTCGGACCAGAGCTGAACCAATAAATCCCGCCCCACCGGTAATCAAAATACGTTTCAACGCCATACTCCTTTGGTGTCAACCACCCAATCTTGTTTAATCTCTTCAGGGCTAATCGCTTTAAACTGGCGGTGATCGACCAGCATGACCAGTACGTCGGCATCACGTAATGCTGTTGCGATGTCAGTCAGTTGAGCATGACCCGCCAGCACCGCTGGTAGCTGTTTTACATTCGGCTCGACGGCCAACGTGGTGCCAGCATGCCATTGGGCGATCATGTCGGTTATTTCAACAGCCGGGCTCTCGCGTAAATCATCAATATTCGGTTTAAATGCCAGCCCAAAACAGGCCACCGTGACTTCGCTCGCACGTTTGTCTGTCTGTGCCTGATAATTCGCCACGGCCGCTTTCACCTGATCGACCACCCACAATGGCTTGCCATCATTGACCAGTCTGGCCGTATGAATCAGCCTCGCCTGCTGCGGGTTTTGCGACACAATGAACCAAGGATCAACGGCGATGCAGTGACCGCCGACGCCAGGACCAGGCTGTAGGATATTGACGCGTGGATGGCGGTTTGCCAATCGGATAAGTTCCCATACGTTAATATCTTGTTCGGCACAAATCAGCGAAAGTTCATTGGCAAATGCAATGTTGACATCGCGGAAACTGTTTTCCGTCAATTTGCACATCTCAGCGGTTCGGGAGTTAGTAACTACACACTCACCTTCAAGAAAGATTTTATACAGCTCACTTGCTCTCGCTGAACAAACGGGCGTCATGCCGCCAATGACGCGATCGTTCTTAATCAGCTCGACAACAACTTGTCCCGGTAAAACACGCTCAGGACAATAGGCTATATTGATATCGGCATGGTCTCCCGCTTGCTGCGGGAACGTGAGATCGGAACGCACCTGGGCCAACCACTCGGCCATTTGCTCCGTGGCGCCAACGGGTGAGGTCGATTCCAAAATCACCAAATCCCCTTTTTTCAACACCGGGGCAATTGACTCGGCAGCAGATTGCACATAAGCCATATCCGGCTCATGATCGCCTTTAAAGGGCGTGGGAACGGCAATCAAAAACGCATCTGCGGCAACCGGTTTGTTTACGGCGCTCAAATAACCATTTTCCACCGCCACTTTTACCAGCGTGTCTAAATCCGGTTCGACAATGTGGATCTCACCCCGATTAATGGTTTCTACCGCTTGCTTGTTGACATCAACACCCACCACTTTCTTTTTACGAGAAGCAAAGGCGGCAGCGGTTGGTAATCCGATGTAACCCAACCCAATAACGGAAATTGTGTCAAAACTCATAGTGTCACCTGATAGCTTTTAGCGTGGACGGCAATCTGTTCACGTTTTAAGAACGGTTAATCTTGCACATGCACAGGCAGGCGCAAGTTTTTCAACGCTTCAATAATGCGCTGACAAGCCAGGCCGTCGCCGTAGGGGTTATGGGCCCGGCTCATCATTTGGTATTCATTTTCGTCAGTCAAAAGCCGGGAAATGGCATCCACAATTTTTGTGACGTCAGTGCCAACAAGCCGGACAGTCCCAGCCTCTATGGCCTCTGGACGTTCCGTTGTTTCACGCATCACCAGCACTGGCTTACCTAACGATGGTGCCTCTTCCTGAATGCCGCCGGAATCGGTCAAAATCATATAAGAACGGTTCATCAGATAAACGAACGGCAGGTAATCCTGCGGCGCAATCAGCATCACATTATTAATGCCGCTCAAAATGCGGTTAACTGGCTCTCTGACATTCGGGTTAAGGTGTACGGGATAAACAATTTGTACTTCAGGATGACGTCTGGCGATGTCGGCCAGCGCACTACAAATACGTTCAAAACCGCCGCCAAAACTTTCGCGTCGGTGTCCGGTAACCAGAATCAATTTCTTGCTGGCATCCAGAAACGCATATTGTTCGTCCAAATGGCGACTCAAATCGGCATTACCAATAATGCTATCTCGCACCCAGAACAACGCATCGATCACCGTATTTCCCGTCACCACAATCTGTCGATCGGACAAGTGTTCGCGCAGCAGATTCTGACGCGCATTTTCCGTTGGCGCAAAGTGGTACATCGCCAAATGCCCCGTCAGTTTGCGATTTGCCTCTTCTGGCCAGGGAGAATAGAGGTTACCGGTGCGTAACCCCGCTTCGACATGTCCAACGGGGATGCGCTGGTAAAACGCAGCCAGACTGGTGGTCAATGTGGTCGTGGTATCACCATGTACCAAAACCAAATCGGGTTTAAACTCCGCCATCACGGGCTCAAGCCCGGCTAAAATACGACATGAAATTTCACTGAGGCTTTGCCCCGGTTGCATAATGTCCAGATCGTAATCCGGCGTGATATTGAACAAACGCAGCACCTGATCCAGCATCTCCCGATGCTGGGCTGTCACGCAAATTCTTGATTCAAAGGCTTCATCCTGAGCCAAGGCATGAACCAGCGGCGCCATTTTAATGGCCTCCGGCCGGGTGCCGAAAACAGTCAACACTTTCACGGTGAATCTCTTTAATCAGGTTAGACGCAGATTTTTCCTGCGAATCAGACGTTAATCAGCACACTGATCAACGTGGACGGCGTACTAAAGCAAAGCCCGCACCCACTAACGCACCAATCGCGCCCCACATCACCATCAGGAATGCACGACGTGGGCTATCACGTTTCACCGGCTCTTCGGGCGTACGCAGGTAGCGGTAAGTCTGGAAATTAGCGTCAAGCGTAGGCCCGACATTTAACGTGGTAAGCATGGCGCGATTCTGATCATAATCGAGATCGTAGTGCGGTCCGCTGGCTTGTAAGGATTCCAGGCGAGCCTGCAACATTGGCCTTCCCAGCAAAAACATCTCCGATGCGGGCAACTCATCCGCTGGCGTGTCCGTTTGGCTACGGCTAATACCTTGCTGTTGGGCAATTTTCAGCGCCTGTTCGACACGGAGAATCTCACGTTCATAAATCGCCTTGGCTACCGCTTCCTGACGCTTAATCTGTGACTTGATAAAAATGGTTCTGGCCGCCCATGCCCCCGTGATTTCTTCGTTCAGATAACCCGCCGCCTGTCGGCTGGCAAAAACCACATATTGACGAAGTAGAGTATTGGCGTCAGCAGACGTTTCTGCCACCAGTTTCACCGTGTCGCTGGTCTTCTTAGCATCATCATGTGGGGTAAACCGAATGTTATTCACCAACTCGTCCAACAAGGCGGCATCTGCTTTGACATCGCCCTCCTGACGCTGCTTGTAATAATCCGTCTGCAACCAGAAATCCCGGCGCGTGTCATATGCGGCCAGTTGCATGATGAATTCATCGTAAACATCGGACGAAATCGAGGGTTGATCGGATTGCGGAACAGAAAAAGATTTTGCATCCAGATTGCGAAGAAACTGTTGCTGCGAATAGTATCCACCCAGCATATTTACCGTCGGTTTATCCGTAATCGCTGTCGCGCTCCATTCCTGCTTAACCACATAGGAATAAAGTAACGCAGTGATACTAAACAATACGGCAATCGCAATAATCCAGGGCTTGCCACGCCACAGCGCGTAGATCAAACCACGGATATCCAACTCATTATCAACAGCGCTATCTCTGGTAGACAGGTTCTCTGATTTCATTACTTCCCCAACGTTATTGGTCAAGGCAGCTGCTTTTGTTCATCAGCGTGCCGCATACGACGTTTGATTCGCTTGATAAAACGAGCCACCCGCCATGCGCGTTTTAGGCAGTAGCCATAGAGTAAAAATGTAAGCAAAAACAATGCCAACATAACCCATTCTGGAACAAAAGAGAGATATTCGCCAATCACACCAATCGCGGCTAATAATGCAGCCGCTAACGTAATCAACACGAAAGCCTGTCGAGAGGTAAAACCCGCTCGCATCATTAAATGGTGGATATGCTGACGATCGGGCGAAAATGGGCTCATCCCTTTACGTAACCGACGGTACATAATGGCAATCATATCAATCAGAGGGATCGCGATAATCCATAGTGCGGTGACGGGATTGATCGGGTGTTGCTTACCCTGAGTGGTTTGAACGAGGATCCAGATAGCCGTAAAACCAATCATGGTACTTCCGGCATCCCCCATGAACACTTTGAAACGCTTACCGAAAACACCAAGATTCAACAGAATGTAGGGCAATGTGGCTGCAATCATGGCGAAGCACCATAGTGCCAGATTCATATGACCACTGAGGTAGAGCAATATGCCCATCGCGCCAAATGAGACGCAGGATAATCCTCCCAGCAATCCGTCAATACCATCCACCATATTGAAAGCATTAATTGCCGCCCAAACCGCAAATAGCGTCACCAGATAGCTAAACGGACCCAGCCCCATTTGCCACGGCCCCAGAATATGTCCAAGACTGTGTAACGAAAGCCCGGCAAACCCCATCATCGCTGCCGCCACACAGGCTTGAACGATCGCACGGATTTTTACGCTGATATCAAACCGATCGTCCAATGCGCCGACGAAGACCAAAACGCCAGCACAAAGTAGATAGAGTCGAAAATTGGGAATGTAGTAATCGGTGATAAGAAAGGCGAAGCACATCCCCGCGTACACGGAAATACCGCCCACAAGAGGAATCAACCCTTGGTGCCGCTTACGGTAATTGGGACGATCGACCAGCCCTATTTTTTTCGCCACCTGGCGAGCCAAAAACAGGAAACCCAGAGAAAACAGGAAAATGATTAATAATTCGGTACTCATAGTGAGTAAATTCACCGTTCACAGCCTCGCAGTGGCTGCTCAATATATAATCGGTTTACACCTTAAAGACTATAAGCGCGAGTGTCTCAGACGAAAAGTATAATCTAAAAGGAACGCGGTTTATCCCCGTCATACCTTAAGTGACATATTTTATACCCGTCATACTTCAAGTTGCATGTGCGTTGGCTGCGCTACTCGGCCCGTCGTGGGCCTCGCCCTAAAGGGCCGCTGCAAGCAGCGTTCAAACCTGCCTCTGGCAGATTTGTCAGTCACCCGAATCACTTACTCAAGTAAGCTCATCGGGATTAGATGAGAGACATCCTGTCTCTCACCGGAGGCCAGCCGTTGGCTGGTCAAATTCGTTCCCGACGAATTTGTCCTTCGCTTGCCGCGTTATTCGGCCTTATGGCCTCACCCCTTCGGGGTCAGCGCAAGCGCTGTTCAAAAACGTTTTGCCGTTTTTGTCCTGAAACTTGAATTATTTTGGGTATATTGGCTTTTCCGACGGCTTGTCCTCTGGTTGCCGGATCCCGACATAAAAAACGCCACGACCCAGCGTGGCGTTCCCCGAGTTCGTCCGTGATTTATGAACGCTTCATCATATCGAAGAAGTCGTCGTTGGTTTTCGTCATCGCCAACTTATTAATCAGGAATTCCATCGCGTCGATCTCACCCATTGGATGAATGATCTTACGCAGGATCCACATTTTTTGCAGCTCTTCAGACGTTGTCAGCAACTCTTCTTTACGGGTACCGGAACGGTTGTAATCAATCGCAGGGAAAACGCGTTTTTCAGCAATCTTACGTGCGAGATGCAGTTCCATGTTACCGGTGCCTTTAAACTCTTCGTAAATGACTTCGTCCATTTTCGAACCGGTATCCACCAATGCGGTGGCAATGATCGTCAGGCTTCCACCTTCTTCTACGTTACGCGCCGCACCAAAGAAACGTTTTGGACGATGCAGGGCGTTAGCATCCACACCCCCGGTCAATACCTTACCGGAAGCCGGAACCACGGTGTTATAAGCTCGCGCCAGACGCGTAATGGAATCCAGCAGAATAATAACGTCTTTCTTATGTTCAACCAGACGTTTCGCTTTTTCGATGACCATTTCAGCCACCTGAACGTGGCGGGAAGCCGGTTCATCAAAGGTTGAAGCAACCACTTCACCCTTAACCAAACGCTGCATTTCCGTCACTTCTTCCGGACGTTCGTCAATCAGCAATACCATCAGTACGCAATCGGGGTGATTGTAAGCAATGCTCTGCGCAATATTTTGCAATAGCATGGTTTTACCCGCTTTTGGCGGCGCAACAATCAAACCACGCTGACCACGGCCAATAGGTGCGGCCAAATCCAGTACGCGAGCTGTTAAATCTTCAGTTGAACCATTTCCGCGCTCCATACGCAAACGAGAATTCGCATGTAAAGGGGTAAGGTTTTCAAACAGGATTTTACTGCGGGCGTTCTCGGGTTTGTCGTAGTTGACTTCATTCACTTTCAACAGAGCAAAATAACGTTCGCCTTCTTTCGGCGGGCGGATTTTCCCTGAAATGGTGTCACCAGTACGAAGGTTAAAACGGCGGATTTGGCTGGGAGAAACGTAGATATCATCAGGACCGGCAAGGTAGGAGCTGTCTGCAGAACGGAGGAAGCCAAAGCCATCCTGCAATATCTCCAGCACGCCGTCGCCGAAAATATCCTCGCCACTTTTCGCATGCTGCTTGAGAATGGCAAAGATAATATCCTGCTTGCGCATGCGAGCAAGGTTTTCCAGCCCCATATTTTCGCCAAGAGTAATCAACTCAGAAACCGGCGTATTCTTTAATTCGGTAAGATTCATAGTGGTGGGTTCTTTAAACTCGGGGTAAATCTCGAACTATTAACGTGAATGGTATGGCAGGGTCATCCATGCCTCTATTATCACCTTCAATCACCAGATAACGTCTATTGCGTTCTTTTACATACGCAGAATCTGCACAAGACGACCGTAAGGGATTCAAAGGTACATAAACCAGTTATTTAAAACCATTAGATTGCCCAAACCAGATTACGAACATTCTTATAAACCAATGTTTGTAAATCAACGACTTTCTGATTTCGACACGGAATAATACTTTAGATTCAAACTTTCAGGCTTAAGCTTAACGGCTTAAACATAGGTAAGTACGATATGCAGTGCTGATGAATCTAGCACGCTTCCTGACGGGCGGCAAGCAGTCAATAGAGAATTACTCACGTTAATACCACCCGCAGGAATGAAGAAGAATTACAAATTGGCAGTCAGGAATTCTTTTAATTGTCCTTTAGACAGTGCGCCTACTTTGGTTGCGGCCACTTCGCCATTTTTGAACAGCAGTAGCGTAGGGATCCCACGGATGCCGTATTTAGGTGCTGTCGCCGGATTTTCATCGATATTCAATTTGGCCACCGTGAGTTTGCCTTCAAACTCTTCTGCCACTTCATCCAGAATAGGAGCGATCATTTTACAGGGACCACACCACTCAGCCCAAAAATCAACCAAAGTTACGCCTTCAGCCTGCAATACTTTCGTATCGAAACTGTCGTCAGTCAGGTGAATAATTTTATCGCTCATATTTTACTCCGCAGGATTATGTCTACCTTGTTGGTGTAGCATTAAGCAAAACCAACAACAAGGTTGACTTTATTTCACTGGATACGCTTTCGTAAAGCAATAGTTAGCTGATATTCTACCACACTATGAGCAAAACACACTTAACAGAACAGAAGTTTTCCGACTTCGCCCTGCACCCGCAGGTTATCGAAGCCCTTGAAAGCAAAGGGTTTCATAACTGTACGCCCATTCAGGCGTTAGCATTGCCACTGGCTTTGTCAGGGCGTGATGTAGCAGGTCAGGCGCAAACCGGTACTGGCAAGACGCTGGCTTTTCTCGCGTCTACTTTCCATTATTTGCTTTCTCACCCGGCAAACGCTGAGCGTCAAACCAATCAGCCACGAGCCTTAATCATGGCGCCGACCCGTGAATTAGCCGTACAGATTCACTCTGATGCTGAGGCGCTTTCTCATTTGACAGGGCTGAAACTCGGTCTGGCTTATGGCGGCGACGGCTACGACAAGCAGCTCAAGGTGCTGGAAAACGGTGTCGATATCCTGATCGGTACCACAGGTCGCCTGATTGACTACGCCAAACAGAACCATATTAACCTGGGCGCGATCCAGGTCGTGGTGCTGGACGAAGCGGATCGTATGTACGATCTCGGCTTTATCAAAGACATTCGTTGGTTGTTCCGTCGTATGCCGCCCGTAACGCAACGCCTGAATATGCTTTTCTCCGCAACGCTGTCCTACCGCGTCCGTGAACTCGCGTTTGAGCAAATGAACAATGCGGAATATGTGGAAGTCGAGCCAGAGCAAAAAACCGGTCACCGCATCACGGAAGAGCTATTTTACCCCTCCAACGAAGAAAAAATGCGCTTACTCCAGACGCTGCTCGAGGAAGAGTGGCCGGATCGCTGCATTATTTTTGCCAACACCAAGCATCGTTGCGAAGACATCTGGGGCCATCTGGCTGCCGATGGTCACCGCGTTGGCCTCTTGACAGGTGACGTCGCGCAGAAGAAACGTCTGCGTATTCTGGATGAATTCACCAGCGGTACGTTGGATATTCTGGTTGCAACTGATGTCGCGGCCCGTGGCTTACACATTCCCTCCGTGACACACGTGTTCAACTACGATTTACCCGATGATTGTGAAGACTATGTACACCGCATTGGTCGTACTGGCCGCGCGGGTGAAAGCGGTTTTTCCATTAGTCTGGCCTGTGAGGAATATGCGCTTAACCTGCCTGCGATTGAAACCTATATCGGCCATGGCATTCCGGTCAGCAAGTACAATAGCGATGCGCTACTCAACGATTTACCGGCACCAAAGCGACTGACTCGCCCGCCACGTTCTCATAGCGGTCCGCGCAGAAATAATGCGCCACGTCGCAGCGGGGCTCCGCGCAACAATCGTAAACGGCCGGGTTGAACGCACATGCTAAGCGCCTCTTCACTTTATGCCGCCATTGATCTCGGTTCTAACAGCTTTCATATGTTAGTCGTCCGGGAATCGGCAGGCAGCATTCAGACGCTGGCAAAGATAAAGCGAAAGGTTCGTCTTGCCGCAGGATTGAATAAAGAGAATCAGCTATCGCAAGAAGCGATGCAGCGAGGCTGGCAGTGTCTACAACTCTTTGCAGAACGATTGCAGGATATCCCAAAGGAACAAGTGCGCGTTGTTGCAACCGCAACGTTGCGGTTGGCCACCAATGCCGATGCATTTCTACAACGGGCGCAGGATATTCTGGGGCTACCGGTTCAGGTCATCAGCGGAGAAGAAGAAGCCCGACTGATTTATCAGGGTGTCGCTCACACGACAGGTGGACCGGAACAGCGACTGGTTGTCGATATTGGCGGTGGCAGCACGGAGCTGGCAACCGGAGTCGGAGCCAAAGCAACAAAGCTTATCAGCCTGCCGATGGGCTGCGTGACCTGGCTGGAGCGTTATTTTAGCGATCGTAATCTGGAAGCCGGCAATTTCGAGCGAGCCGAGCGGGCCGCCCGTGACATGCTACGTCCCATCGCGGCTTCTCTGCGTGAACAGGGTTGGCAGATTTGCGTTGGTGCGTCGGGTACCGTACAGGCGTTGCAGGAAATCATGGTCGCTCAGGGCATGGATGAATATGTCACGCTGACCAAACTCCAGCAGTTAAAGCAGCATGCGATTCAATGCGATAAGCTGGAAGAATTGGAGATAGAAGGCCTGACGCTGGAAAGAGCGTTGGTTTTCCCCAGCGGGTTGGCGATCTTGCTGGCAATCTTTCAGGAACTTGGCATCACAACCATGACGCTGGCTGGCGGCGCACTACGCGAAGGCTTGGTCTACGGCATGTTGCATCTTCCGATTGAGCAGGATATTCGTCACCGTACCGTGCATAATTTGCAGCGCCGTTACCTATTGGATAGTGAACAAGCCAAGCGGGTTGCTGCACTGGCGGATAACTTTCTACAGCAGGTTGCTCGAGACTGGCAACTGGATACACGATGTCGTGAACTCCTGCAAAATGCTTGTCTGGTACATGAAATCGGCCTTAGCATCGATTTCCGCCAATCCCCGCAACATGCGGCCTATCTTATCCGTCACAGCGATCTTCCCGGTTTTACCCCTGCACAAAAGAAGCTTCTGGCTACGTTATTACAGAATCAAAGCAACCCTGTCGATCTGGCTCCACTCAGTCAGCAAAACGCCTTGCCAGTGATACAAGCACAGCACTTGTGCCGTTTGCTGCGACTGGCGATTATTTTTGCCAGTCGCAGGCGCGATGATACGCTACCGGCGGTACGCTTGCGTGTCGAAGGGGAAAATCTGCGCGTTATTCTGCCTGCCGGATGGATGACTCAGCATCCGTTACGTGCCGAAGCGCTGGAACAAGAGAGCCGCTGGCAAAGCTATGTTCACTGGCCCTTGATACTGGAAGAAGCATCCCGGTAAGCGATGAGCGGCGAAAACAATAGGGGAAGGAAATAGCAACGACGCTATTCCCCTTTGGCTTTCGCCAACTGTGCACGAATACTCGCCAGATGACTTTGCCCTTTTTGCATCCGCTCCTGGGCCGTCACTACCTTTCGTTCCGTCTCCCACAACAAATCATCCTGTGGTAACTCAAGTAAAAAACGACTGGGCTCCGGACGGACAAGCTCACCATACTGACGCCGTTCCTTGCATAGAGTGAAGATCAGTTCCCGCTGCGCACGCGTAATACCGACATAGGCCAGACGGCGTTCTTCATCAACATTGTCTTCATCGATACTACTTTGATGCGGCAGCAGCCCTTCCTCCATTCCGACCAGGAAAACATAGGGAAACTCCAATCCTTTAGAAGCATGCAACGTCATTAACTGCACCTGGTCCAGCTCTTCCTCACTTTCTCCACGTTCCATCATGTCCCGTAAGGTGAAACGGGTCACAACCTGTGTCAATGTCATGGGCTCATCCAGATCCGACCCTTCCAGCATTTCGGTCATCCAGCTAAAAAGCTGATTAACGTTTTTCATCCTCATTTCTGCGGCTTTAGGGCTGGGCGACGTTTCATACAACCAACTTTCATAATCCAGCCCATGAATGAGATCGCGGACGGCAATGACCGGCTCCCGCTCGGCCCGACGCGCAATATCCGCCAGCCACTGGGTAAACCGTTGCAGTGATTCCAATCCACGTCCGGTTAGCGATTGTGTCAGTCCCAAATCGAAACTGGCATTAAACAGGCTTTTGTTACGTTGGTTAGCCCATTCACCTAGCTTCTTCAATGTCGCGGGGCCAATCTCACGCCTCGGTGTATTAACGATACGTAAGAAGGCGCTATCATCGTCTGGATTCGTTAACACCCTCAGATAGGCCAGTAAATCCTTGATCTCGGGACGAGAAAAAAATGACGTACCGCCAGAAATCCGATAAGGAATCCGGTTTTGCATCAGCATTTTTTCAAACAGTCGTGACTGGTGATTACCGCGATACAAAATGGCGTAGTCGCCATACTGCGTCTTCTTAATAAAGTGATGTGCAATCAGCTCCCCCACCACACGCTCAGCTTCATGATCCTCATTATTCGCCGTTATCACTTTCAGCTCATCGCCGTAGCCAAGTTCGGAAAACAGACGTTTCTCAAACACATGGGGATTGTTGGCAATCAAAATATTAGCCGCTTTCAGAATACGACCGGAAGAACGGTAATTTTGCTCTAGCTTGATCACTTCGAGCGCAGGAAAATCCTGTTTTAGCAGGACCAGATTTTGTGGACGCGCACCACGCCAGGAGTAAATAGACTGATCGTCATCGCCCACGACGGTAAATCGGGCCCGGCTGCCTACCAGTAATTTCACCAGTTCATACTGGCTGGTATTGGTGTCCTGATACTCATCCACCAGCAAATAGCGCAAACGGTTTTGCCAACGCTCTCGCACGTCATCATTACGTTTGAGCAACAAGGTGGGTAACAAAATCAGATCGTCAAAATCCAGCACGTTACAGGCGCGCAGATGGTCGTGATAGAGCGAATAACAGTGAGCGAACAACTTATCGCGCTCAGAACGCGCCATCGCTGCCGCACCGGACGGATCGACAAGATCGTTTTTCCAATTTGAGATCATTGACGTTAATTGCTGCAACAGCGTTTTATCATTTTCCAGCCATTGCTCTGTCAATTCCTTCAATAACGCCATCTGATCTTGATCGTCAAACAGGGAAAAATTCGCTTTCATTCCCAGAGCCGCATATTCACGTTTGATGATTTCCAGCCCCAACGTGTGAAAGGTTGCGATCACCAGCCCACGCGTTTCTTTACGGCCCAGCGTCTGCGCGACACGTTCCTTCATTTCACGTGCCGCTTTGTTGGTGAAGGTAACCGCCGCGATATGCCGGGCCTGATAACCGCACTGGCGGATTAAATGAGCAATTTTATTGGTAATCACACGTGTTTTACCCGAACCGGCGCCCGCCAGAACCAGACAAGGACCAGTAACAAATTCGACGGCGTGCTGTTGGCTGGGATTTAAACGCATCACTCTTTTGCTCACTCATTAAACGGAAAGGAATTGTAGCAGAAAGCAGGGTCGATCTTGAGTGAGGATTATCCCCTGACGAGTCCCGCCACAAACGCGAGGATGCAAGAGAAAAGGAGCATTAAATATGCGTCCGCTATTCAGGAATGATCCACATATTGCGTCGCAAATGTTACATTGCGCGCAAGAATCTCTCGCTTAAATCAAAGGTAACAATATGGCAAATACCGCAGCAGCACTACACATTCTGGTCGATACCGAACAACAGGCCAACGACATTCTGGCACAGTTGGAACAAGGGGCTGACTTTCAGAAACTGGCACAACAATATTCGACCTGCCCATCGAAACGTAACGGCGGTGATCTCGGTGAATTCCGCAAAGGCGACATGGTTCCGGCCTTTGATAAAGCGGTATTTTCTTGCGAATTACTGAAGCCGTTTGGACCGGTGAAAACCCAGTTCGGCTACCATTTGATTAAAGTGTTATATCGCAACTAGTCCCCCAACGATTCATCTTGTCGGGAATGAGGCCGTTGATAAAAAAGCGCCTCATTCCCGATAATCTGTCGGCTAAGCGCTTGTTCCCAGTGGGCGATATTGGTACAGCCGGACACATCAACGCGACACCTTCCCGAGATTGCGGCATAATCTCCTCCGCTTCAATTTGACCCGATACCGTCAATTGCAATATTTCAGGCGCGTTCATGTCATTTTCGAGGCGTTCGAGGTAGCTGAAAATAGCCTGTTTGATAAACCAGCGCGACGTACGATCGATTCGTTGTGCCACATCCTTAAGACGGTCACGCATTGCCGCGTCGAGTTTTACCCCATCGTGGTAGAGCCCATGCACGACATCCTGCCATTAAAAAGGACACTCGGGTGAACGAGCAATATCCGTCGGGTTGCCACATTGTGCAACGCGGTTCACAGACGGCGCTATAGCCATCGATAATGCCTACTGCAGTGCTTCGTTCCGGCCAGCAGGGTAAAGACAAAGACCTATCGCCACCGGCAAGGGTGGGCGAATAATAATGAAAGCGGAGAGTTGAATGACAATAAACACACCTACGCTGGTGACGTTTCTGGTATATATTTTCGGGATGGTACTCATTGGCCTATTTGCCTATCGCGCCACCAATAACTTTGGTGATTACATTCTGGGTGGGCGCAGGATGGGAAGCGTGGTTACCGCACTCTCCGCGGGCGCATCGGATATGAGTGGTTGGCTCCTGATGGGGCTGCCGGGGGCCGTTTTTATTTCCGGTGTTTCTGAAAGCTGGATCGCTATTGGGCTAACGCTAGGTGCCTATTTAAACTGGAAACTCGTGGCAGGCCGTCTGCGTGTCCATACCGAAGTCAACCATAATGCGCTCACCTTACCCGACTACTTTACTCACCGTTTTGAAGACACCAATAAGTTACTGCGCGTCATTTCTGCACTGATTATTCTAATATTTTTCACGATTTACTGTGCGTCTGGCGTCGTAGCCGGTGCTCGTCTGTTCGAAAGCACCTTCAATATGAGCTACGGTTCAGCATTATGGGCAGGCGCTGCCGCGACCATCGCCTATACGTTTATTGGCGGATTTTTAGCCGTAAGCTGGACTGATACCGTACAAGCCACCCTGATGATTTTTGCTCTGATTTTGACGCCAGTGATGGTGATCCTGTCGCTGGGCGGCATTGACACCTCCTTGCTGGTGATTGAGGCGAAAAATCCGGCCAATCTGGATATGTTTAAAGGGATGAATGTCATCGCGATTATTTCGCTGATGGGCTGGGGACTGGGTTATTTCGGGCAGCCGCATATTCTGGCGCGCTTTATGGCGGCAGACTCTCACCATACGATCCGTAGCGCACGCCGTATCAGCATGACCTGGATGATCCTGTGTCTGGTTGGTGCGGTAATGGTCGGTTTCTTTGGTATCGCCTATTTTACTAATCATCCAGAACAAGCTGGCAGCGTCTCACAAAACAGTGAACGAGTGTTTATTGAACTCTCCATGCTGCTGTTCAATCCGTGGATTGCTGGCGTTCTGCTATCAGCGATTTTGGCTGCGGTGATGAGTACCCTAAGCTGCCAATTACTGGTGTGTTCCAGCGCGATCACCGAAGACCTCTATCGCCCCTTTCTACGTAAAAGCGCCACGCAAAAAGAACTGGTATGGGTCGGTCGGGGAATGGTGCTGCTAGTGGCGCTCATTGCTGTCGTACTGGCTGCAAACCCGGAAAACCGTGTACTGGGGCTGGTAAGCTATGCTTGGGCAGGCTTTGGCGCTGCGTTTGGTCCGGTCATCCTTATTTCCCTGCTCTGGCCGAGAATGACACGTAATGGTGCGCTGCTGGGCATGTTGGTGGGGGCGATTACCGTCATCGTCTGGAAACAATACGCATGGCTGAATTTATATGAAATCATCCCAGGTTTCCTGTTTGGTAGCCTGACGATTTTTATCGTGAGTTTGCTCGATCGTGCGCCATCAAACGCGGTCATAGAACGTTTTAATAAAGCGGAAACCGAATTCAAAACCGTTTAATCTCATCAGGCGCAGCAAGCTGCGCCTGCCATTGGTTACCTTCTTGATTATCCTCCCAGCTTTTTCCTCTGGCTCTTATCACGCTTAACACGACTACCGTACAAACATCAAAATGATGTGATCTTAATCACTACAGCCTTCTCAATTTCCACTTTGAAGTGGAAAACAACTCGCTACAAACCTTTCTTCCCTACAGGTACTGTGCATTCAACCCCTTTAATCAAATACGACATGTGAATAACGGAGCGGTAATGAACGAAACCGGGAGTCGTGAAGCAAAGCACAGTGAACCACTTGCCGATCGCATGCTGGTATGGATCGGCGAATTACTCAACCGCCACAACATCGTCCCAAACGCAGTACAGCAACAGATGTTGGTTTCCCATGTACGCGCCATGGCGCACCGCTCAGTAACCGGTGAACCACTGCCGGATGTAGAGGAAAGTTTGTTCGAAGAGATATCGGCCGACTCAATGCGTCTGGCGCGTGAAGTCGTAAGGGAATTTGGCAATCTGCCCGACGAAGAGGCCTGGCTGCTGTCGGTCCACTTCGAAGTAGCAAAAGAGAACCTTTAACCGTGAGGAGTGAGTGATGGAGAAAATTATCGTAGTCATTGGCGATCGTTTGGGAAAAGGTCAGAAAGTCGCGGCGGGCGTCGAAAAAGCAGGGGGACGCTCAGTTGTCGTACCGGGTATGGCCGCAGACATGAAACTCGGCGATGTGATGAAAGCGGAAAATGCCACTTTTGGTATCTCCTTTTGCGGTAGCGGAGGAGCAGGTGCCATTACCGCACAGAATAAACACGGCTACAAAGCCAGATACGGCATGCGTTCAATTGAAGAAGGCGTCACCGCGATTAATGACGGCTGCAACGTGCTGGGTTTTGGCTTTATGGATAAAGAAGAACTGGGTGAACGACTGGTCGAAGCCTGGAAGAAAAAATACGGTGTCTGACCATGAAAACGCAATTTACCACCACGGTAAGAGTTCAAGGTAAGGGGAGCAGCAAGGCGGGCGTCTTTGCCGATGCGTTGAACCATGTGCAAGCCGCCGTGATGAAATCATCTCCCCATATTTTACTGCGTATTGAGCCACAGGATGTGCAGGTTGTTTATGCGCGTGAAACGGTGCGTAAAGAAGCGTTTTTGTTTTTCTTTCTGCGCCGAGAACGACGTTCATTCAGCGTAGAACTGGATGTTACCGTCAACGTAACCGCCATTAATCTCGATAACGTGGATTTCGTCACACAAACCTGACGGTTCCGCTAATGAACAGATCGAAATGAATGGTTCAACATGAAAGGACTGGCTGATGTTTTTAATCATATTAATAAAATCGCTCGTCATCGGCGCACTGGTCGGCGTGGGTGTCGGCGCTGGGGCTGCACGTATGTTCCACGCACCCACCACTCAGGGAATGGGCGCATTTCGTACTCTGGGTGAACTCAATTCCTGTGAGGGCGATCCCGCCTCCCACTTCTCCTTCGGACTTGGGTTTTTCTTCAATGCCTGGGCGTCATCCGTGGCGGCAGGGGCTTTCACGCAGGACGTTGACCATCGCATCATCCCCAACTGGGGGGCTGCCGCTTTAATGGTGAAAAACCGTAACGTAGGGGAAACGCTGCACGATCCGAAAAAAATGGCGATTGCCTGCGGCATCATCGGCATGATTGTCGTGACCTTCCTCAATCTGACGGCCTCTTCCGTACCCGCAGCCTTGCAGGTCACTGCGGTGAAAGTGCTGGTTCCCGCTGCCAATTTACTGGTCAACATCGTCATGCCGGTCATTTTCTGGCTGGCAGCCATTGATGCAGGTAAAAAATCAGGTTTCTGGGCAACCGTATTTGGCGGCGCAGCTCAGCTCATTATGGGCAACGCCGTACCAGGATTGGTGCTCGGTATTCTGATCGGTAAAGGCGTGGAAGAGAGCGGCTGGAACCGCGTAACCAAAGTCATGATGGTCGCTATTGTCGCGCTGTTCGTCCTGAGTGCCTTCTTCCGCGGTTTTGATATGAAGATGATCGAATCCTTCCACCTGACGGTACCAGATTGGCTGGCAAGTATTCATAACGCAATGAGCGGAAAATAACAGGGGCCAATGATGAACGAGAATAAAGGTTTTTGGTATGCCGATTGGTCATTTCCAATTTTTGTCGGCCTACTATCCTCTGGCGTCTTCGCCGGTACGCACATGTACTACCTCTACGGTATTGGCGCGTTCAACGAAGTCGCATTTGTCTCCATGCTACGTGCGGGAATGGATACCGGCGTTTATGGCGCGGTAGCCGCGTTTGGCGCGAGTTTTCTGTTCGCCCGTATCATTGAAGGCTCTCTGGTAGGGATTCTGGATATCGGCGGCGCCATCCAGACGGGGGTGGGGCTGGGTGTTCCTGCCTTGCTGCTCGGCGCAGGTTTCGTGTTTCCGGTGGCCAATTTTATCGCATCGCTCATTACCGGTTTGGTGATTGGTCTGGCTATCGGTTACGTCATCATTCTGGCGCGAAAATTCACCATCAACCAGAGTGACTCTACCTACGGTGCGGACGTGATGATGGGGGCCGGTAATGCATCCGGTCGATTCCTCGGCCCGTTGATCATTCTCAGCGCCATGACGGCCTCCATCCCGATCGGGGTCGGCTCTCTGCTTGGTGCCCTGCTTTTCTACCTGTGGCAGAAACCGATCACCGGTGGCGCGATCCTCGGCGCAATGCTGTTTGGCTCATTTTTCCCGGTGGCTATCAGCTAATTTTACGGGCGTCGATACGCCCGTTATAACAGGAGACTGACATGTTTGATTTACTCCTGCGCCGTGCGCGGCAGGCCGATGATACGCTGATTGATATCGCGATTAAGGACGGGCGTATCGCTGCCTTGGGAGAGGTCAGCGAAGTTGCACACAAGACATACGATCTCCGCGGAGAGCACTATGTCAGCGCAGGCTGGATTGACTCCCATGTGCATTGTTACCCAGCATCCCCTATTTATCATGATGAACCGGATAGCGTGGGGATCGCCACTGGCGTCACCACCGTCATCGACGCAGGCAGTACCGGCGCAGACGATATCGACGATTTTTATCGCCTGACACGTCAAGCTGCCACTGACGTTTATGCCTTGCTGAATATTTCCCGCATTGGCCTGATTGCCCAAAATGAACTGTCCGATCTGGCACAGATTGACAGCACGGCTATCCACGATGCCATCACACGCCACCCACGTTTTATCGTGGGTATCAAAGCGCGCATGAGTAGCAGTGTGGTGGGTGATAATGGCATCACGCCATTACAGCGCGCCAAGGCCATCCAACAGGAAAATGGCGATCTGCCGTTGATGGTGCATATCGGCAACACGCCGCCGAATCTGGACGAAATCGCGGCATTACTCACATCCGGCGACATCATTACCCACTGCTATAACGGCAAACCGAACCGTATTCTGACGCCAACCGGGCAATTACGTGCTTCCATGTCACACGCGCTTGCTCGCGGCGTCAGACTGGATGTCGGGCACGGTTCCGCCAGCTTTAGCTTTGAGGTGGCTAAGCAAGCGATAAGTCAGGGGATTCTTCCGCACACCATCAGCTCGGACATCTACTGCCGCAACCGCATCAACGGGCCAGTACACAGCCTGGCTCAGGTGATGTCCAAATTTCTCGCTATCGGTATGTCGCTCCAGCAGGTCATTAACTGTGTGACGAGCCACGCGGCGGATGGATTACGTCTGACGCATAAAGGGCGATTGGTCGTAGGACTCGACGCCGACCTGACGGTTTTTGACCTGAAGCGTGAACCAACGGTGTTTACCGATAGTGACAACGACCTGCTCCAGACAGAGCAAATTTTGGTTCCGCTGGCTGCCATTCGGGCAGGAAAGGCGTTTCTGACCCAACACGGGAGTGTTTTACATGCCTTCGATTTATGAAAAATATCATTTAAAACCGGTTATTAATGCCTCTGGGCGCATGACGATACTGGGCGTATCCACCCCACGTCCAGAGGTGGTGGAAGCCGTCAGCATTGGCATGAATCATTACTTTGAAATGAAAGAGTTGGTAAATAAAACTGGCGATTACCTTGCGCAGCGATTAAATGTGGAAGCTGCAACGGTAGTATCCTGCGCTTCCGCAGGTATCGCACAATCGGTAGCCGCCGTTCTGGTGAAAGACAGTGACTGGATGCTAGAGAATCTGCACGTTACCCCCATTGAAAACAACGAGATCCTGTTGCCAAAAGGCCATAACGTCAACTTTGGCGCACCGGTCGGCACAATGGTCGCGCTCGGTGGCGGCAAAGTAGTGGAAGCAGGCTATGCCAATGAATGTTCCCCACAGCAACTTGCCGCCGCCATCACCGAAAAAACGGCCGCCATTCTCTATATCAAGTCACATCACTGCGTACAGAAAAGCATGCTCAGCGTGGAACAAGCCGCCGCTGTCGCACATGAATATCACCTGCCACTGATCGTGGACGCCGCAGCTGAAGAAGACTTATGCCGTTATTATCAAGCGGGCGCAGATCTGGTCATCTACAGCGGCGCGAAAGCCATCGAAGGCCCCACCAGCGGACTGGTCATCGGTAAAAAACGCTATGTAGAGTGGGTTAAACGCCAGTCTAACGGGATCGGGCGAGCCATGAAGATCGGCAAAGAAGGCATTTTGGGTCTGACCTGCGCTATTGAACATTATCTTACCGCTCAAAAAGAAAGTGGCGCACAGATGGTGGAAAAGATGACGCCTTTCATCAACCAGCTCAACACGCTTAATGGCGTGTCCGCCCGCGTAGTATGGGACAGTGCCGGGCGCGATATCGCCCGCAGCGAAATCAAATTTGACGAAGCGATCACCGGCATTGCCACTGGCGATGTCGTCAATGCCTTAAAACAAGGTCAATACGCCATTTATTTCCGTGGCTACAAAGCCAATGAAGGCATTATCGAGGCCGACGTGCGCAGCGTTACGGCTGAACAACTGGACATTGTGTACCACAGCATTCGCAATGTGCTGAATCAGGAGGAAAAGGCATGAAGTTGTCCCCAAATTTTTATCACGATCGCGTCTGTCTGAATGTACTGGCAGGCTCAAAAGCAAACGCCCGAGCTATTTATGACGCCGCCGAGGGCCATGTACTGGTTGGTGTACTCTCTAAAAATTACCCTGACGTCGCCAGTGCGGTCGCCGATATGCGTGAATATGCCAAACTGATTGATAACGCGCTGTCCATCGGGCTAGGCGCAGGCGATCCCAATCAATCGGCGATGGTGAGCGATATTGCTCACGACGTACAACCACAGCACGTCAATCAGGTGTTCACCGGGGTCGCAACCAGCCGTGCACGACTCGGCCAATATGATACGGTCGTCAACGGTCTGGTTTCACCAACGGGCAAACCCGGCTGGGTAAAAATCTCAACCGGCCCGCTGAGCAGCCAGGCGACAGAGGGCATTGTGCCGATTGATACCGCGATCGCCTTATTGAAGGACATGGGCGGCAGCTCAATTAAATATTTTCCGATGGGCGGATTACAGTGTCGCGATGAATATCGGGCAGTAGCCGATGCCTGTGCACAGCATGACTTTTGGCTGGAACCCACAGGAGGTATCGATTTGGACAACATTGGCGATATTCTACAAATTGCGCTGGATGCAGGAGTAAGCAAAATTATCCCCCACATTTATAGTTCAATTATTGATAAAGCCAGTGGCGATACCCGACCAGACGACGTTAGCACCCTGCTTGCCATTGTGAAGCAGCGAGTATTGTGAAACGGCGAGAATTGTGAAACGGCGGGTTGCGTCGTCAGCAAGAGAAAAGGAGAACCGAGTGCAATTTCCCAATCAGCGTTTAACGCGGTTGTTTGATATGTTGCAAAACGAGACGCTGCCTCAGGATGAACTGGCGCAGCGCTTATCGGTCTCCACACGGACGGTTCGCGCCGATATTACCGCGCTTAACGCGTTACTGGCATGCCACGGCGCTCAGCTTGTACTCAGCCGTGGTAGTGGTTATCAGTTAAAAATTGACGATCCGACACGTTATCAGGCGCTACAGGAAACCCATTCGCCGCCACGACGTATTCCACGCTCTTCACAGGCACGTATTCACTTTCTGATGGTACGCTTTCTGACCTCTGCATTTTCCTTAAAACTGGAAGATCTGGCCGAAGCGTGGTTTGTCAGTCGAGCTACGCTACAAGGCGATATGGCAAGCGTGCGCGAATGGCTAGAACGCTATAATTTGACCATTCAAACGCGCCCACGTCACGGCATGAAGCTGTTTGGCGATGAAATGGCGATCCGCACTTGTCTCACCGATCTGCTGTGGAGCCTTCCCCCGCAGGATAGCGATATCACCGAGGAAGCGCTCACGCCCGGTGTACTGTCTCACCTAACGGATATCCTCCATGATTGCTTTAGTCGCTACCGCATTCGCCTGACCGATGAAAGTGAACGCTTCCTACGGCTCTACTGCGCGGTTGCCTTACGACGAATAGGCGAGGGTTACCCCTTACCAGAATTTACCGCCGACGAGGTGGATGACAATGTGCAACACGCGGCGCAGCACATCACGGGGACACTACAACAGCTGTCGGGCAAAATGCTCTCAACCGCCGAGGAAAACTGGCTAAAAATCCATATTGCTTCACGCCAGATCCAGGACATCGCCCCCAGTACGATCAGCGCTGACGATGACGAAGCGCTGGTCAATTACCTGTTGAGCTATATCAATACCCACTATAACTACAATATGGTTAACGATGAGCAATTGCATGCCGATTTGCTGACACACATTAAAACCATGATCACTCGCGTGCGTTATCAAATTAATATCCCCAATCCGTTACTGGATAACATCAAGCAACATTATCCCATGGCCTGGGACATGACGCTGGCTTCCGTATCGAGTTGGGGAAAATATTCGCCTTATACCATCAGTGAGAACGAAATTGGCTTTCTGGTACTGCATATCGGGGTGGGTCTGGAACGCCATTACAATATTGGTTATCAGCGACAACCTCGCGTACTGCTAGTCTGCGACACCGGTAACTCCACGGTAAGAATGATCGAAGCGCTATTATTGCGTAAATATCCGCAAGTTGAAGTTACGCGTACCATGACGCTACGTGATTACGAACTCAGTAGCGCCATCGATGAAGATTTCGTGATCGCCACCGTTCGTGTGACGGAAAAAGATAAACCCGTGGTGATCATGACGCCATTTCCCACCGACTACCAGTTGGAACAAATTGGCAAACTGGTACTGGTCGATAGAACACGACCATGGATTTTGGAAAAGTATTTCGACGCCGATCATTTTCGCATTATCAATCAGCCGATGAGTCAGCAAGCACTCTTCGAACAACTGTGCCATCAGTTGAAAAAAGAAGGCTATGTCGATGCCGATTTCTTTCCCTCCGTTGTCGAACGCGAATCCATCGTCAGTACTATGCTCGGCGAAGGTATTGCACTCCCCCACTCATTAGGATTACTGGCGCGGGAAACGGTGGTTTATACCGTATTGGCTCCACAGGGAATTCAGTGGGGTGATGAAACGGCATATGTCATTTTTCTGCTCGCTATCAGTAAAAATGAATATGAGGAAGCCATGGCGATTTACGATCTCTTTGTCACGTTTCTACGCGAACGAGCCACACCACAACTGCGTGATAGCCGGGATTTTGCGGAATTCAAGTCCGTGGCGATACGCTGCGTCAGCCGATTTTAACCGATACCGTCCAACCGATATAACCTGCCTGTAAACTACACGCACACCAACAAAAAAAGCACAGCCTAATGCTGTGCCTTCTTAGTAAGAACCAGAAGAGGGATTAACCCGCAACGGCGATACGTTTCATATCCGTCATGTAGCCACGCAGTTTACGACCTACGGCCTCAATGGGGTGGTTACGGATCGCTTCGTTAACATCACGCAATTGCGCGTTGTCAACATCCGTCGCGGCAACCGTTTTACCCAGATCGCCTGGTTGCAGGGACGCCATGAATTTCTCTTTCAGCAACGGTACGGCTGCATTAGCAAACAGATAGTTACCGTATTCTGCCGTATCAGAAATCACTACGTTCATTTCATACAGACGCTTACGTGCAATGGTATTCGCAATCAGCGGCAGCTCATGCAAGGATTCATAGTAAGCGGATTCTTCGATAATCCCCGCGCTAACCATCGTTTCAAACGCCAATTCAACACCGGCTTTCACCATGGCAATCATCAGCACGCCGTGATCAAAATATTCCTGTTCAGAAATCTTACCGTCGAACTGCGGTGCGTTTTCGAATGCCGTCTTACCGGTCTCTTCACGCCAAGTCAGCAGTTTTACGTCATCGTTCGCCCAGTCAGCCATCATACCACTGGAGAATTCGCCAGAGATGATGTCATCCATATGTTTCTGGAACAGCGGCGCCATGATGCCTTTCAGTTGCTCAGACAGCGCGTAAGCACGCAGCTTCGCTGGATTGGACAATCTATCCATCATCAGCGTGATACCACCTTGTTTCAACGCTTCGGTGATGGTCTCCCAGCCGAACTGAATCAATTTTTCTGCGTAGGCCGGATCGGTACCGTCCGCCACCAGTTTATCAAAGCTCAGCAAAGATCCCGCCTGCAACATACCACACAGAATGGTCTGCTCACCCATCAGGTCAGATTTCACTTCCGCAACGAAAGAGGATTGCAGTACGCCCGCACGATGACCACCAGTCGCCGCAGCCCAGGCTTTAGCAATCGCCATCCCTTCGCCTTTTGGATCGTTTTCCGGATGAACGGCAATCAGTGTCGGAACACCAAAACCGCGCTTGTATTCTTCACGCACTTCCGTACCCGGACACTTCGGTGCCACCATCACAACGGTGATGTCTTTACGAACCTGCTCACCAACTTCAACAATATTAAAACCGTGAGAATAACCCAGGGCAGACCCTTGTTTCATCAACGGCTGAACCGCCTGAACCACAGCAGAGTGCTGTTTGTCTGGCGTCAGGTTAACCACCAAATCCGCCTGCGGGATCAGCTCTTCATAGGTGCCCACCGTAAAACCGTTTTCCGTCGCTTTACGCCATGATGCCCGTTTTTCCGCAATCGCTTCAGCGCGCAGCGCATAGGCGATATCCAGACCGGAGTCACGCATGTTCAGACCCTGATTCAGACCCTGAGCACCACAGCCGACGATCACCACTTTTTTCCCTTTCAGGTAGCTCGCTTCATCGGCGAATTCATCACGTCCCATAAAACGACACTTGCCTAATTGCGCCAGCTGCTGACGCAGGTTCAATGTGTTGAAATAGTTAGCCATGTCATGCTCCGTATACGGTTTTGTTTGTCAGTTATTCAGAAAAGGATTCCCGTCAGATGGGAATTCACTATGACCCCATCATATGACAGGAAATGCGTTGCTTAAATTGATATATTAACAACGTCATATTGCAAGATCTGCAAGGTAAAAACGAGGCTCGCATCGCATGGATTTACGTGATCTTAAATTATTCCTGCATTTGGCAGACAGTCGGCACTTTGGTCGTACTGCCAAAGCGATGCACATCAGTCCGTCAACACTGTCACGACAAATCCAGAGACTGGAAGACGATCTCGGGCAAACGCTGTTTCAACGTGATAACCGGACCGTGCAACTCACCGACGCGGGGGAACACCTCAAGCAGTTTGCCCAGCAAACGCTGTTGCAATATCAGCAACTCCGACACGCCATTGGTCAACGCGGGCCGTCACTGAGCGGGGAGTTACGTATTTTCTGTTCGGTAACAGCAGTATATAGCCACCTGCCCCCGATTCTCGATCGCTTTCGGGCCGAGCATCCGCTGGTGGAAATCAAGTTAACCACCGGTGATGCCGCTGACGCCGTGGAAAAAGTACAGTCAAACGATGCAGATCTGGGCATCGCTGGACACCCGGAGACATTGCCCACCAGCGTGGATTTTATGCCTATCGGTAAAATTCCACTGGTACTGATTATCCCTGCGCTACCGTGTCCGGTGCAGTCTCAGATGAAAGTGTCCTCTCCTGATTGGGCACAGATCCCCTTTATCCTGCCGGAGCATGGGCCAGTGCGTAAACGCATTGACGTCTGGTTTCGCCGCCATCACATTACTAACCCGCAAATTTATGCCACGGTATCTGGACATGAGGCAATGGTATCGATGGTCGCGCTGGGTTGCGGTATTGCACTCATTCCGGATGTGGTATTGGAAAATAGCCCTGAACCCGTGCGCAATCGTGTTTCTGTGTTTGCCGAACAGGCGATGGAGCCATTTGAGCTCGGCGTGTGTGTACAGAAAAAACGGCTCAGTGAGCCGCTTATCGCCGCGTTCTGGAAAACGCTTGCGGATAAATCATGAGTACAGCGAACCTCGACAGATAAATTGCAGCGCGATTAGCCAGCGTAGGCTGGCTCCAGTAATAGTTCCCTATTTTTAACCGAATGACCTCATTCCTCGCATGACTGGTGTGACTACATCTATCGCTCAGAAAGCTCAACCAGTTGACGAAATAAACGCGTCAGGCATTTTGTTTTGCTACGGGCCAAGATATAGCGAGAAAATTTACTCATCTGAAAAAAGGTTTTATCACCAAAACCATCGATGATTTTAAATCTGTATTTCCCATCACTAAAAGTGTAAACAATATTCTTACAGTGAAGAGAATTAATAATAACGTTGGTCGTCATAAACCAAGATAACAGCACATTAAGCTGATCCAGTTTTTCTTTATTCAACTCACCCGCTAACGCAAGATCATACAACGTCGGCGCAATGTCGCCATTCTGGTCTGTTTCTTTGCGAACGATCTCACCTAGCCCCAGATTAGTTTCGACATACCCTTTGATAGTCTGAATATATTTTTGATCCTCTAACGATTTAGCCGTGCATGCCTTAATTTCCAGCCGCATTTCGCGTACTTTACTGCGGTATTTTGGAATACTTGGGATCACGACCTTAATGATTAGAGCATCATCATCGGGATATTGATAAACAAGCCTATCATTTCCTTTTGCCAGAAAATGTTCATCGGCTAATGTTATAAACGCACACATTCAATCTCATCCATGACTGATTAAATAGAAGAGACAGTACCTCTATCCAACGTCAAGGGCAGCGATAAATGCATCTCGTTGATGCTCTATTTACTCTATTACGACACTATTGCCACACTACCGCTCAAACCATTTATCCATGGGGAATGGTTTCGTAACAGATTCCGTTTCCTGAGCCGCTTTCTTCATCGTTTCGATTTTCATCAAATAGTGATAAAGCGGTTCAAGCTGGGTAAAACCCTGAGCGAGCGTCTTCACCAAATCGCCGGAGAATAGCGCTTCCATATCATTACGGGTACAGATTGCCGCGAAAGATTTGCGATTGTACCAATCGGCCAGTTCCGGTGCCTGATCCTTCACCAATGGCCGCTTGTAACTTTCCCCTTCCAGCGTAAAGGTATCCTTCAGACATCCTGCAACATCAAGAAATCCCTGTGGGTTGCCGCTCAAGGTCTGTCGGAATAAGTCCATCGTCTGCCGTGTCGCGCTGTAGTAACCCAAACCGTAACGCCAAAAATCGGGCGTAATTTCAAAAAAATAGACCGGTGCATCCGTCCAGTCTTTCCGGGTTCGCTTGAACGTCAGCCACATGTGGCTGCGATAGCGAGACTTATCATGCGAGAAACGCGTATCACGGTGAATACGGGATAGCGTTTTACCAATAGCGGGTCGCGTCTCAAAATGATCGTCGATCTGTAACATGGTCAGGCTGAGTTCATCAACCAATGCCCGGAATGGAGCAACGAGTTGTTCGTCGTAAACGATACGATGCTCATCAAACCATTCTTTGTCATTGTTTTGGCGGACTTGCAGCAGGAACGTCAACCCTTGCTGAGAAAAACCATTGAAATACGATGCCATCACGCTCTGTCATCCATGCTGTCTAAATAATGGTATTAAAGATAACGCTCCCATGGGGGAAATACCACAGGGAACCTATTTGAATGCGGTTTAGCAATGCCAATAAGGCAAGATCCATAGAAGGCCAAATAACGAACACAGCCAACGCACATACAGCTCGAAGTATGACAAGTAGAGTTATTTTGCATTGAGAAGTAATAGACAAATAACCATAATATTTGACTTAATTTAGAACATGCTACCGTTGTCAATATGTTAATATTGCGCCGATTAAATTTAGTAATTATTAACCTATCCCCTAAATAATTCGAATTGCATGACAATAGTGGGGCGAGGCTCATGGATGAACCGAGTAATGAGCGACGCCAACGCCGCAGGCAACTTGAAGTATGACGGGTATAAACGATCCCTAATGAGGTAGTGGTATAATGAAGGCAACATTCAAACTTGGGTTAATCTGTCTCGCTGCACTTTCTGTTTCTGCCTGTGATGATTTAGATCCAACAAGCCAGAAAGGCGTATTTTCTTACAGTAACCCTACCACCAATAATATGACATTCAAGGTTGATGGGAAAAGTTATGATGTATTGCCAGGCCATAAGGATACCCTCAAACTTTCACCAGGTGAGCACAAGTTAGAAAACAGTAAAGGTGATACCTTTTCATTCATGGTTTTTGATAATAATAATGGCGGGATCATTAATCCGGAAAACCACGTTTATTACACATTATCAGAAGTTTATGCGGTTGAAGGAAAGGAAAAAAGTTTCAAACCGGCTACTTATGAAATCACGATTAATGGCCATCAATTAGAGATGAGCGCCAGAAGTGCAAACGCCTCTGTCATTGATGCAAATATGTTTAAATGCAGCTATGGACTGGGGGAACCTTTCCCTGAATCAATTACTACCCGTGACAAAAAATCAAACGGCAATATCCTATCTAAATGTTTTGATAAACCAGAGCTGATTAAATACATTGCCGATCAGTACGGTGAAAACCTTGCCGTTAATTCCCCTGATGGTGAAAACAAAGATTCGATCAACATGGCTTTTAGCTATGATATCCCTACCACAAACGGGCTTGATCCCAAAATCCAAACGCAGGCAGAAAAGCTGGTAAGCTTATTAAAACAGTTAAAGGAAACCAACGATGTTGGCATCCATAAAGAGTTGTACAAACAATATAGTGATATTCAGTCCGATTTGATAAAAGCATCAGTGAACAGCGATCGCTCTAATAACACCTTAGAACAGAGAGAAAAATACAACGATTTTTCTCGCCAAGCGGGCGTTTTAGTCAGCTATGGTATTTGGGCTAAATAACTGAGCGTAAATATTGACAAAAAAGGCCATTGCAAAATGGCCTTTTTTACTTTTGATACGCAATATCATCTCAGCGAATCCAGCGTGAGATTGTCAATAATGCCAATCTCACGCCGCAGGCTATGCTTTCGCCAAATAACCTATATTTGACAACATGACCTACCCCGCCAAAAAGAAACGGAAAGCCGGGTTGTGCGTTTCATCATGACATTCATAGCCCAAAGCCTGTAGATGCTGCTCAAACTCGGGATCTTGCTCATCCAGTTCGAACGCCGCTAATACACGACCAAAATCCGTACCGTGACTGCGATAATGGAACAACGAGATATTCCAATGCGTACCCAACGTGTTGAGGAATTTCAGCAACGCCCCTGGTGACTCTGGAAACTCAAAGCTATAGAGACGCTCCTGTAACGGTTTAGAAGGGCGTCCACCGACCATATAGCGAACATGCAACTTCGCCATTTCATCATCGGACAAATCCACCACTTCATAACCATCAGCAGACAGCTCTGCGATAATTTCCTCACGCTCAACGTAGCCTCGCGTCAGACGCACACCGACAAAAATGCAAGCATTCTTGGCATCCGCATAGCGATAGTTAAATTCCGTGACTGAACGACCACCTAGTAATTGGCAGAACTTAAGGAAACTTCCCTTTTTCTCTGGGATCGTCACCGCCAACAGGGCTTCGCGCTGCTCACCGAGTTCACAACGTTCGGAGACATAACGCAGACCGTGGAAGTTCACGTTAGCGCCAGACAAGATATGCGCCAGGCGTTCACCTTGAATCTGGTGCTGTTGAATGTACTTTTTCATCCCCGCTAACGCCAGCGCACCAGAAGGCTCTGCTATCGCTCGAACATCTTCAAACAGATCCTTCACCGCTGCGCAAATCGCATCGCTATCAACCGTGATGACATCGTCCAAATATTCCTGACACAACCGGAACGTTTCATCACCAATACGCTTAACCGCGACGCCTTCGGCAAATAACCCCACGCGAGGAAGATCGACCGGGTGACCCGCATCCAACGCCGCCCGCAGGCAGGCAGAATCCTCGGCTTCTACGCCAATGACCTGGATCTGCGGCATCAGTTGCTTGATCAACACCGCGACGCCGGCGGCTAACCCACCGCCACCGACGGGCACAAACACCCGGTCCAGATGCGCGTCTTGCTGCAACAATTCCAACGCCAGCGTTCCCTGACCGGCGATCACCGCCGGATGATCGAACGGCGGCAGGAACGTCATATGCTGTTGCTGTGACAGCTCAATCGCTTTGGCCTTTGCCTCATCAAAGTTGGCACCGTACAGCAACACTTCGCCACCAAATCCCCGCACGGCGTCAACTTTAATATCGGCAGTTGCCACCGGCATGACAATCAGCGATTTGATGCCAAGCTTACTGGAAGACAACGCCACACCTTGCGCATGATTGCCTGCTGAGGCAGTCACTACGCCATGTGCTTTCTGCTCATCACTCAGCCCGGCCATCATGGCATACGCGCCACGCAGCTTGAAGCTGTGTACGGCATGTCGATCTTCACGCTTAACCAAAATGACATTACTCAACCGTGAAGAAAGCTTGTCCATTTTCTCCAGCGGGGTGACTTGAGTGACTTCATACACCGGTGAACGCAGGATCGCCCGAAGGTATTCCGCGCCCCCCGGCGCGGAAGGAAGTGGTTGTGATACCGCCATTAGCATTAGCCTCCCAGCTTGCTCTTATCGCGCACCGCCCCTTTATCCGCGCTGGTTGCCAAACTGGCATAAGCGCGTAGCGCAAACGAAACCTGACGATCGCGATCGTGCGGTGTCCAGGCGGCGTCGCCTCGCGCCAGTTCAGTGTCACGGCGGTTGGCTAATTCATTTTCCGCCACTTCCAGCACGATGCTACGGCTTGGGATATCAATGGCAATCATGTCACCATCCTGAACCAGACCAATCGTCCCACCATTCGCTGCTTCCGGTGAAGCATGCCCAATCGATAGACCGGACGTTCCTCCAGAGAAACGACCATCGGTAATCAGCGCACAACTTTTACCCAGCCCCATCGATTTGAGATAGGTGGTGGGATACAGCATTTCCTGCATTCCCGGCCCGCCTTTCGGCCCTTCATAACGAATCACCACGACGTCGCCAGCGACCACTTTGCCACCAAGAATGGCTTCAACAGCATCATCCTGGCTTTCGTACACTTTCGCTGGACCACGGAAAATCAGGCTACCTTTATCAACACCAGCCGTCTTGACGATACACCCATCTTCGGCAATGTTGCCGTACAGAACAGCCAACCCGCCATCCTGACTGTATGCGTACTCACGAGAACGAATACACCCTTCCTGACGGTCTACATCCAAAGAATCCCAGCGGCAATCCTGAGAAAATGCTTTCGTCGTGCGAATACCCGCAGGGCCAGCGGAATACATCTTCTTCACGCTGTCATCATGTGTCACCGTTACGTCATACGTTTCCAGTGTCTGTGACAGAGTCTTACCCAACACATTATTCACATCGCGATTCAATAATCCCGCACGATCCAGCTCACCCAGAATACCGATGACCCCACCCGCACGGTGTACATCTTCCATATGATATTTCTGCGTACTCGGTGCGACTTTACACAGGTGAGGAACCTGGCGTGACAAACGGTCGATATCTGCCATCGTGAAATCGATATCGCCTTCCTGCGCCGCCGCCAGTAAATGCAATACCGTATTGGTGGACCCACCCATCGCGATATCCAACGTCATGGCGTTCTCAAATGCCGCTTTATTGGCAATGCTACGCGGCAATACGCTTGCGTCATCCTGTTCGTAATAACGCTTAGCCAAACCAACAATGCGTGACCCCGCATTCAGGAATAATTCTTTACGATCGGCGTGTGTCGCCAAAAGAGAACCATTACCCGGCTGAGAAAGCCCTAACGCTTCGGTCAGACAGTTCATTGAGTTTGCCGTGAACATCCCCGAGCATGAGCCACAGGTTGGGCAGGCAGAACGCTCAATTTGTTCACTATCGGCATCGCTGACATTGGGGTTTGCCCCCTGAATCATCGCATCGATCAAATCCAGTTTAATGAGTTGATTGGAAAGCTTGGTTTTACCCGCTTCCATCGGCCCGCCGGAGACAAAAATGACAGGGATATTCAGGCGCAATGATGCCATCAACATTCCCGGGGTGATTTTGTCGCAGTTGGAGATACACACCATGGCATCAGCACAGTGGGCATTCACCATATATTCCACTGAATCGGCAATCAGTTCACGAGAAGGCAGAGAATAGAGCATGCCGCCATGCCCCATGGCAATGCCGTCATCAACGGCTATCGTATTAAATTCTTTTGCAACGCCGCCGGACGCTTCAATTTGCTCGGCAACAAGTTTTCCCAAATCACGCAGGTGAACGTGACCGGGAACAAATTGGGTGAATGAGTTAACGACCGCAATAATGGGTTTACCAAAATCGTCGTCAGTCATTCCGGTGGCGCGCCACAAAGCTCTGGCCCCGGCCATATTACGGCCGTGCGTGGTTGTGGCTGAACGGTACTTAGGCATGCTCTTATTACTCCAATAATAACGTAATGGACGACAGCGGAACGAACCATCGTCTGATTTTATCTCTAGTAATTAACGGTTTACTGGATCCAACCAGCCCCACTTATCTTCCGTTTCACCCGTGAATAGGCCAAAGAACGCCTGCTGCAATTTTTTCGTGACCGGGCCGCACTTACCAATACCAACCTGAATACCATCAACACTGCGAACCGGCGTGATTTCTGCGGCAGTGCCAGACATAAAGACTTCATCTGCCAGATACAGCGATTCACGCGACAGCACCTGTTCACGGATTTCAAAGCCCAGACCTTTTGCCAATTTGATAATGGCATCGCGGGTAATGCCCGGTAGTGCAGAAGAGGTAAACGGCGGCGTGAAGATAATGCCATCTTTCACTTCAAACAGGTTCTCTCCCGCGCCTTCAGACACGTAACCATGAACATCCAGCGCGATCCCTTCCTGATAACCGTGACGGCGCGCCTCACTTCCTACCAGCAGAGAAGACAGGTAGTTGCCCCCCGCTTTTGCGGCGGTCGGTATCGTATTCGCCGCTGCACGATTCCAGGATGACACCATGGCATCAATCCCCTGGTCCAGCGCTTCTTCACCCAAATAAGCGCCCCACGGAAATGCCGCAATGATGACATCAGTTTTATAGCCGTCTGGCGGATTCACACCCATGCCGACATCGCCAATAAAGACCAGCGGGCGAATATACGCACTGGCCAGATTATTTTTACGTAGCGTTTCACGACACGCTTCCATCAACTCTTCAACACTCTGCTGTAGCGGCATACGATAGATCTTGGCGGAATCATGCAAACGCTGCATATGCTCACGATGGCGAAATACAACCGGGCCTTTATGCGAGTCGTAACAGCGGACCCCTTCAAACACGGAAGTACCATAATGCAATGCATGCGACATCACATGGACTTTCGCCTCTGCCCACGGCACCATTTCACCGTTAAACCAAATGTAGTCTGCTTTCTTTGTCATTTTTTATTTCCCTTACGTTGTACGTTAAGCACTGATCTGCTGTGTTGCCGCCATCGGTTGAATATCAACATCGGAGATATCGAGTAATTTACTCAACTGCGCCGACAATAAATCTACCGGACGATGACTGGCAACGGTCAGTTCAATATTAATATGTTCATTATTTGTCGTCTGTACCATGTTCATGGCGCAGACCTTAAAACCGCGGTGGCGGGTAACGCGTAAAACACGTTCCAAAACTTCGGGGCGGAAACGTGCCTGAATGGAAAGCTGATGATGCATCATTCTATTTTCTCCAATACTGATATTCGGTTTAGCCAGCCATTACTCGGTTTTATCCAACATCGTTTCATTACCGGCACCGGGTGGAACGAGAGGCCAGACGTTTTCATACTCATCGATGGAGACATGCAGTAAGTAAGGCCCCTGGCTGTTAAACAGGGCATCCAATGCAACATCAATCTGGTCTTTACGCGTGATACGTTGGCCGGGGATATCAAAAGCGCTTGCCAACGTCAGAAAATCGGGGTTATCGGAGAGATCGGTTTCACTGTAACGCTCATCAAAAAACAACTGCTGCCATTGTCTCACCATGCCTAAGCGTTGGTTATCCAGCAAGACGATTTTTAGTGGCAGCCGTTTTCGCTTGATGGTGCCCAACTCCTGAACATTCATCATGAAAGAGCCATCTCCCGAAATACAGATGACCATGTCTTCCGGACGGGAAACCTGTGCGCCAACGGCGGCGGGGACACCGAACCCCATCGTACCCAACCCGCTGGAAGTGATGAAATTTTCTGGCCGGCTGAACGTCATGTGCTGAGCGGCCCACATTTGATGCTGTCCAACATCTGTTGTCACTACCGTATCTGCGCTCATCCGTTCAGAAATGGTCTTTAACAACGCTGGCGCATAAATGGCCTGGCCCGGATGGTCATAGCGCCATGGATACTCGGCTTTCATCATCGCTGCTTGTTGCAGCCATTCATCAATCTTCAACGTCTGTTGCAATGCGGGCAACAGCGCGTTCAAGTCACCCTGTAATGTCACGTTCGCCTGACGTAGCTTACTCAGTTCTGCCGGATCGATATCCATATGGATCACCTTGGCATGTGGAGCAAACGTACTCAGTTTCCCCGTCACACGATCGTCAAAACGGGCACCGACTGCGATTAACAGATCGCATTCCTGTACCATCAAATTGGCTGCTTTGGTGCCGTGCATACCAATCATTCCCAGATAGGAAGGGTGCGCCGCATCGACAGCCCCTAATCCTTTCAACGTGACGACCGAAGGCATACCGGTAGTGGATAAAAACTCACGCAGAGCAGGAACCGCGTGCGCCATACCCACACCACCACCCGCATATAACACCGGTTTTTTAGCGTGCGCCAACATGTCACGCGCTAATTCAATATTCTGAGCGGGAAAATCAAAGTGATTATCAACAGGCGCAACGTGTGGGATAAAATCGCCGACAGCCAGTTGAATATCTTTGGGAATATCAACCAGAACCGGACCGGGACGACCACTGCTGGCAATCGCGAACGCCTCGGCCATAACTTCAGGCAGAGACTCCAGTGACTCAACCAGGAAACTGTGCTTTGTACAGGCAAGCGACAATCCTAAAACGTCAATCTCCTGAAAGGCATCAGTCCCTATCAATGCCGACCCAACCTGTCCCGTGATCGCAACAACGGGAACAGAATCCAGCAGAGCGTCGGCCAGACCCGTGATCAAATTCGTTGCGCCGGGGCCGGAAGTTGCAATACAAACACCCACTTTCCCTGTAGCGCGAGCATAACCAATCGCGGCCATCGCAGCACCTTGTTCATGACGACACAACAGGTGTTTTACGCCACCATCATAAAGCGCATCATAAACGGGCATTATCGCCCCACCGGGATAACCAAATACCGTTTCCACGCCCTGTGCTCGCAACGCTTGTACCACCCACTGAGCCCCATTCATAGTTATTTCCCCGACATCTTATGGGAATAACAGAATTTTATGCTGACATTCATTTTCTGTTCCCTTACGTTAACTATTACGCCCAACAAAAAACCCCCGACCTTTCGGTGCGGGGGTTTTCTTGAATTCGGGCTTGATTTTTAAGCCATTCTTCGTCCAAGTGCTGCCCCGCACGGTGGGATAATAATCACCACCACGCTAATCACGACTAGGCTAATCACTAGGGATAGGGCTTTCATAAATAGGTTGTTCAATCATCTATTGTCGAACGAATGCCTACAGAGTTATCACAGTCAGCCGTATGATGACAACATTTTTTTATATTATTAATTTTCAACCTTACGGTGAAAACATAAAAAAATAGAGTTGAATCATAGGGTAGAGCGTCATCTCTCTATTTTCATCCATTCACCAAAAATGATGAGAGCAGACAGATAAGTTAAACATGGCAATGCAGATCGCATGAATGACGCAAGCGAATGCAAAAAAGCATTTTTCTTCGATACGGCCTCGCAAACCCATCATATCCCCCTCCCTTCCAAAACAGCGATAACGCATCATGTCGCCACGTACAAAAGGGGGAAAGAATGTCACTGGCGGTCACCTATACCCGGGCGATGATAGGCATAGAAGCACCGGGAGTGTACATCGAGGTACACATCAGTAATGGATTACCCGCATTAACACTGGTTGGCTTACCAGAAACCACCGTTAAAGAAGCACGAGACAGAGTACGTAGTGCGCTCATCAACTGTGGTTTTACCTTTCCGGCCAAACGGATAACCGTCAATCTGGCTCCAGCAGATCTGCCCAAAGAGGGAGGGCGTTACGATCTCCCTATCGCGCTGGCGATTTTGGCCGCTTCAGAGCAGATCAATGGAGAGAAGTTGAGTCGGTATGAGTTTCTGGGAGAATTGGGGCTATCCGGCACGTTACGCGGCGTCAATGGCGCGATTCCGGCTGCGCTAGAGGCGATAAAATCCGAACGTCAGTTGATTTTGCCCGAAGACAACAAACTGGAAATGGCACTGGTTCCTCAAGGTGAAGCACTCATGGCCGGACATTTGCTACAAGTTTGCGCGTTCTTACAGGGTGAGGAGGCATTACTCCACAGTCACGATGTCCCTCCACTAACAAAATTCGATGATGACGCTCCCGACCTTCAAGACATCATTGGGCAAGAACAGGCTAAACGGGCGTTAGAAATTACAGCCGCTGGTGGTCACAATTTGTTGTTGCTCGGCCCGCCGGGCACAGGGAAAACCATGCTTGCCAGTCGGCTTGGCAACCTGATGCCGCCGTTAAGCGATGAAGAGGCCTTGGAAAGTGCAGCGGTAAATAGCCTGATTAACATTGATGTCACGATGAAACACTGGCGAGCGAGGCCCTTCCGTGCCCCACACCACAGTGCATCCATGACGGCATTGGTCGGCGGCGGTGCCCTCCCCAAACCAGGAGAAATATCGCTTGCACATAATGGCATTTTATTTCTGGATGAACTTCCCGAATTTGAGCGACGTGTATTGGATTCACTACGAGAACCACTGGAATCCGGTGAAATTATTATTTCCCGTACCCGTGCCAAAGTCCGCTATCCGGCGCGGGTGCAGCTCGTTGCCGCCATGAATCCAAGCCCCTCAGGCCATTATCAAGGCGTCCATAACCGATTGCCTGCGCAGCAAGTGCTACGCTACCTCAGCAAACTGTCCGGTCCGTTTCTTGATCGTTTCGATATTTCTATTGAAGTGCCGCTATTACCTCCCGGCGTTTTACGCCAACAGCGTATTCAGGGAGAAAGCAGCGCGGTTGTCAGGGAACGAGTGTTGTGTGCAAGACAGAGACAAATTCATCGCGCCAGTAAAATTAATACACTACTGAAACCAAATGAAATTGAGAAATATTGCCGACTGGCAGGGGAAGACGCGGCCTATCTGGAAGAAGCGATGAGCAAGCTGGGGCTATCCGTACGCGCCTGGCACAAAATATTGAAAGTAGCCCGAACCATTGCCGATCTTGCCGACCAAGCCGATATCCAGAGAAAACACCTTGCAGAAGCCCTAAGCTACCGCTGCATGGATCGTCTACTCATACAGTTGCATCGGAACCTTGGCTGAAATACTCTCGCATCGATAATCGAGCCAGAGACAACCACTTGTGTTTAGCCATTTTAGCCACTAAGGGATGAGCACGGCATTCTGTTGTCGGCGTAAAAATGGGGCTTACCGCCCCATTCTCTTACTAATCATCACTTTCGGTGTATTCTTCGACCGTATCCATCTGCGGTTTTCCGCCGGACAACGTGTGGAAGCGTTTAGGACGACGAATACGATCTAAATATTTAGACCATATCTTTTCCTTATCCGTCTCAGCCTTACGTTCACCTCGGCACATTGCAACAAACAGAACCTCTTCTTCGGTAACCGGTTCACGTTTGCCCAGATCGAGTTCATTAAAGGCATAACCATGGCGTTCCAGCACTTGTGCTTCTTTAATTGTAAAGTCGCCGTGTCGGGAAAAACCGCGTGGATAAAATTTGTTATCAAAAAAACGATTATTAGTAGAGAAGCTTTCCGCCATCTTACACGCTCCTAATTCTTCTATGGTCGTGTTGTTTATGGCGCGGAGTATTAGATAGGCTTGACATTGTGTAAAACAAAACATTTAAATCATTACGACAAAAATTTTTGGAGATGGGCGTGGATAGCGAATTACTAAAAACCTTTCTGGAAGTCAGCAGGACAAGACACTTTGGCCGTGCCGCAGAATCGCTTTATCTGACACAATCAGCCGTAAGTTTTCGCATTCGTCAGTTAGAGACCCAACTTGGTGCAAATTTATTTACTCGTCATCGTAACAATATCCGTCTGACACCTGCTGGAGAGCGGCTTCTACCCTACGCAGAGAGCCTGATTGGTACCTGGCAGATTGCCAAAAAAGAGGTCGCTCGTTCTCAACAACACAGTCTCCTGTCCATTGGTGCGACCGCGTCATTATGGGAAGCATACCTCACACCCTGGTTACAATCGCTCTACCAACAACGACCATTATTACAGTTAGAGGCCCGCATCGCGCTGCGTCATTCATTGGTAAAACAACTCCATGAGCGCCAATTAGATTTGTTGATTACGACAGAACAACCCAAGATGGAAGAGTTAGCCAGTCAACTATTGGGCAATTTTTCACTCTCACTTTTCACATCGGCAGAGAATGAAAATAACCAGGCGTTGCCTTATATCAAACTTGAATGGGGAGCCGATTTTCATCAGCAGGAAAGTCGATTGCTGCCTAGCGAGCAGCTTCCTGTACTCACAACCACATCCGCATACCTTACCCAACAACTGTTAACGACCACAGGTGGCTGCGCATTTCTACCCAGCCACTGGCAACACCTTTATCCTCATCTGCGGGTGTTGGAGGACACACTTCCTGTCGTTCGCCCCTTCTATGCCGTCTGGTTGCAAAACAGCGATCAACAGGCGCTCATTCGCCAATTGCTCAAAACCCCAATTGCGCTGTCAGCATAGCTAATCGGTTATTTAAGCACGCCTGGTCAACCAGAACGTGCTCAATACTTTTTGCAACCCAATGAAAACCAACAGCAGGAATCCAATGACAATCTTTGTCCACCACGAACTCAGTGTGCCATCAAATGTGATATAGGTTTGGATGAGCCCCTGAATTAATACGCCAAACAGCGTCCCCAGTACCGTACCAACGCCACCAGTAAGGAGTGTGCCACCAATCACAACCGCCGCAATCGCATCAAGCTCCACACCGCTAGCAGCCAGTGCATAACCCGCGGAGGTATAGAGTGAAAAAATAATACCGGAGAGAACAGCAAGTGTGCTGGACAACATGTAGATATGGATAGTTGTTCGTCGTACAGACACTCCCATCAACTCAGCAGAATAGCTACTGCCGCCAATGGCATAGACTCGATTGCCAAAGCGGGTGCGGTGTGCCAGTACAATACCGATCACAACCACAATAAGCATAATTAAAGCCAGAAAAGTAAAGCGACCGCCGCCAGGTACACGCCATGCCAAGCTCGCCAACTGCGTATAAACAGGATGGTCGATAGGTATCGATTCTTCCGATACAATAAAACTCATACCACGTACAAAAAACATCCCTGCCAACGTGATAATAAAAGCGGGTAGTTTCATCGTATCAATGATCCATCCCATGAAAGCGCCAAACATCGCGCCCATCACCAATGCAATCGCAAATGCGGTAAAGGGATCTATCCCGTAAGTTCCGATCAGCTTGGCTAACAACACGCCGGTAAATGCGATGACAGACCCTACAGACAGGTCTATCCCTCCCGATAAGATGACAAAGGTCATCCCTACGGCCACAATGCCCAGGAACGCGTTATCGGTCAGTAAATCAAAGAAAACCCTCGAAGAAGCAAACCCTGGGAATTGACTGACACAGAACAGATAACCAACAATAAATACCACCATGGTCATCAGCAGGGGAAAATTTCGTTTCAACATTATCCGAACCTCCTGAAAATAGAGCGGAATGAGAAACGCGGCGATTGCATGATCAAGACGACCAGCACAACCAATGCTTTCAGCACCAGATTAAACTCAGGCTGGTACCCTGAGAGTAAAATACCGGTATTCATACTCTGAATAATGAGTGCACCAATGACAGAAAGTAGTAAATTGAACCGCCCCCCTAGCAAAGATCCCCCACCAATAACCACTGCCAGAATCGCATCCAGTTCCAGCCAAAGGCCCGCGTTATTCGCATCCGCGCCCCGGATATCGGCAGTGACAATCACCCCCGCTACCGCAGCACAGAGACCACAGAGAACATAAACCGTCATCAGGACCAACTTGGTACTGACACCAGCATTACGAGCAGAACGTAAATTAATGCCGACCGATTCAATGAAAAGCCCCAGCGCACTTTTGCGAGTCAGCAACCAAAGCAACAGCAACATTGAGCAGGCAATAATGACGGGCATTGGCATATAGAACAGCGAACCGCTCCCAATCTTAGCCAGGCCAGCATGGTCAAAAGTAATAATTTGGCCCTCAGTAATGAGCTGGGCGATACCGCGCCCAGCGACCATCAACATCAGAGTCGCCACAATCGGTTGGATTTGCAGGATCGCCACCAGAAAGCCATTCCATAACCCACATAACGCGCCAACGGCTAAGGCGGCACACAGAACAAATGGGAGTGCATACCCTTGTGCTGTGAGCGTTGCTGCCGTCGCGCCAGCAATTGCCATCACTGCCCCAACGGATAAATCAATACCTCCCGTCGCGATAACCAGTGTCATACCCAATGCCAACAGCGCAACGGGGGCACCACGGTTCAGAATATCGATCAGACTACCGAACAAGCGTCCGTCCTGTACGTGCAAAGAAAAAAAGTTGGGTGCAACCAAACTGTCAATCAGCAAGATGGCTATCAAGGCAAAAAGCTGAGGCATTCCCTTCGAAAACGTCCAGCGAACTTGCCTGACAGGCTGAGCTTTCATGTCTGTCATTTACGACTCCTTATTGCACCGCTATCGCTTGCATAATCGCTGCTACCGATATTTCATCGTGGTCCAGATGAACGATGTGCTGGCGATCGCGTAGAACAACAATGCGATCGGCATAACCCGTCAGTTCCTCCAGCTCCGAAGAGATCACTAATAAGGCCATACCTTGCTCACACAATTTCTCAATGAGCCGTATGATTTCAGCATGTGCACCAACATCAATACCGCGTGTTGGCTCATCCAGAATTAAAAAGCGAGGTTCGGTCGCCAGCCATCGCGATAGCAAAACCTTTTGTTGATTCCCGCCAGATAAGTATTGAATTTCCTGCTCAGGACTGGGAGTACGGATACCAAGCAGTTGGATAAAACGTTCGGCGATGCGAGTTTGCTCTCGCAGAGAAATCGGTTTCAACCAACCTCGTTGTGCCTGGAGCGCTAGAATAATGTTCTCCCGTACCGTTGCCGCGCCCACGATACCATCCGTCTTACGATCCTCAGGGCAGTAGCCAAACCCCAGCTTTCCTGCTTTGCGTGGCGCACGTATGTTCACCCGCTTACCATCAACTCTGGCTTCCCCTCTGTCGGGCGTCTTAATACCAAAGATAAGCTGTGCCGTTTCGGTTCGCCCCGAACCGAGTAGCCCGGCCAAACCAACAATCTCTCCAGGATGAACAGAGAGATCAAAGTCATTAATCAAACCACGTCGGCCGTACTGTTTGAATTGCACAACCGGATAGTTAGTAACGCGATTATGCTCGCCACGCTTGAGTAAATTTTCATCAAAGCTGTGTCCAAGCATCATTTGTACCAGCTCAATACGCGGTAATTCGCTGGTCGGCAACGTACCAACTAATTTCCCATTACGTAATACGGTAATACGATCGCTAATACGGTAGACTTGATCAAGAAAGTGCGTGACGAATATCATGCCAACGCCCTGGCTACGTAGCTGCCTTAATATATCCAGCAGCATATCGACTTCTTTAGCATCCAAACTCGCCGTTGGTTCATCAAGGATCAGAACTTTGGCAGAAAGATCTATTGCTCTGGCTATGGCTACAATTTGTTGAATGGCAATTGAATAATTTCCCAATTGCTGGCTGACATCAATATTCAAGCCATAATTTGATAATAATTTTTCAGCCTGGTTGATAATACGCTTCTGATCAACAATACCAAATCGCGTTGGCTCACGACCAATAAATAAGTTTGCTGCGACCGATAAATTCGGTAATAAATTAACTTCTTGATATACCGTGCCAATACCTAATGATTGAGCATGCGCGGTATTAGTTGGGTTAATAGGCACACCCTCAAGGATAATTTCTCCAGCGGAACAACGATAAACACCTGTTAGCGCCTTGATTAGAGTGGATTTCCCTGCTCCATTCTCTCCTAACAGAGCAACGACTTCTCCACTATCGAGCGTGAAGTTGACGCCATCCAACGCCTTTACTCCAGGAAACTCAACGCTCATGCCTCGAATATCTAATAACCGTGCAGTTTCCATCTGTTTCACCTATACAAGAACCCAATATGTCAGGAGTTGTCCGTCATACTTCAAGTTATATATGAGTGAGTTTGCTACCTTCCTGCAAAATAAAATCTATTGGCTAATCGCTGGTAATGGCGAGTGAATACCCGCCATTATGAGTATTAATAACCCAGATCTTTTTTAGCCTCATACTCCTGCTTTGCGGTATCTTGCAATAATAATCGAGATTCTGTCTGAATAAACTTCTCCGGTTGCTTCCCTTCCTTTTTCATTGCCAATAATGCATCAAATGCAGGACCAGCCATATTTGGTGTTAATTCAACTGTTGCATTTGCTTCACCATTCATCATGGCTTTGAAAATATCAGGCACACCATCAATAGAGACCACTTTTATTTGTGATCCTGGTTTTAATCCCGCTTCCTTAATAGCCTGAATTGCACCAATAGCCATATCATCATTATGAGCATAAACAGCACAGATATTTTTTCCGTTCTGCTCTGCTTTAATAAAGCTTTCCATGACTTCTTTACCCTTACTACGGGTAAAGTCTCCCGACTGAGAACGTATGATTTTTACTTCAGGCGCAGCAGCGATACCATCGGCAAACCCTTTCTTTCTATTTATCGCCACGCTGGCACCGACCGTTCCTTGTAGCTCAACAACATTACAAGGTTTGCCTGCCACTTCCTTCACCAACCATTCCCCTGCTACCTTTCCCTCATAAACGCTATCAGAAGCAATGGCCGCGATATACAAAGAAGGGTCGTTCACTTCGATCGTTCTATCGAGTAAGAACACCGGAATATTTGCCTCTTTAGCTTCCTGCAATACGGGAGCCCAACCTGTAGCGACAACAGGGGCAATAAAGATGGCATCTACACCTTGTGCAATGAACGATCTCACCGCTTTAATCTGATTCTCTTGTTTCTGTTGCGCATCAGCGATTTTTAACGTTATGCCACGCTTTTCAGCCTCAAGTTTCGACACTTTAGTTTCCGCAGCACGCCACCCAGACTCAGAACCTATCTGGGAAAAACCTACCGTCAACGGTTTTGCCTGCGTAGCACCACATAGTGCCGCACTAACGGCAACAGCTATCAGTAAACGTCTGTACATATTTAAACTCCTTCTGTGTAGTCTTACCGCTACCTAGTCAGATTTCAGGTACAGCATAACGCTACAGATTCGTGCTATAGCGCTACCGGTGTGATATTCACAACTACCCTGACAAGTGAATGCAACCTGATGGCATATGCTAGGAGGCTATTCCTGACGTTCAGGTAGTAATTAGTTTTAGTGCAAATATCAAACAAGTTGGATGAGCAAGGTCACAACCTGGCATTACGGTGATTTTGTACATATTTACAGCTAAACGAGCACGATCCTAAAACACAAGATCAAGTATCACTATTGATTCAATAACAATGTATTGAATCGATCAGAGCTTCATTTCAGGGGAATAACTGGGAAAAGATTGGTAGCAGCAACGAGACAGGATTGAGGATAAATACAAACAAAAAAAACCCTTCACAATATGTGAAGGGTTCTATTTGGCAGGGGCGGAGAGACTCGAACTCCCAACACCCGGTTTTGGAGACCGGTGCTCTACCAATTGAACTACGCCCCTAAATAGGGTGGCGGAACGGACGGGACTCGAACCCGCGACCCCCTGCGTGACAGGCAGGTATT